>JAQGHP010000199.1 GCA_028288775.1 Phycisphaerales bacterium
TGGCCGGCGACCAGATGATCGGGATCCCGCTGCAGCGAAGCGTTGTCGGCGATGATCCCCTCGCGATTGGCCTTGGTGTCGCCGCCGAGCAGACCTGCGGCGAGCCCGCGGACGGTGTCGCCACGCTGAGCGGTGTATTGCAGTTTCGGGCCGCCATCGACGGCCGCGGCCCTGTCGTTCGCCTTGTCGGCCGACGTCGGCTTGACGCCCCGCGCCTCTTCTTTAGGGCCTGCTGCCGCGACCGGACCGTCGGCGGCGGGCCGTTGCCCGGCGTTGGCCTCGCCGTCGGCCTGAAGTGACGACGGAGGGAGCGAATAGGTCTGGCCCGTGAGCACGCGGTCCGGATCGGATTGGAGGGACGCGTCCGCGGCTATGACGGCGTCGCGGTGTTTCCTGGAATCGCTGCCGAACAGGGCGACCGCCAGCTGCGAAACCGTATCGCCCTCCCGGGCGACGTATTTCACCTCTCCGGATGGATCGACATGCACCATCGGTGAAGACTTGCCCTGCGACGCCGGGGTCGCCAGCGTCGTGACGGCGGGGAGGGTCGTCGGAGAGGGCGCGGGCTCGGCGGTCTGCTTTACTCGGATGACCACTGTTCGCTCGGCGGCCATCGAAGGCGCGAGGGTGCTGGCGGGACGATCCCGCATCACCCAAATCAGAGCGGACACCAGGACCACGAGCGCGGCGAAGATCAACGTCAATCGGGATTTCATAAAGGCCTTCTCCATTAGCTTGGCCTTCGTCATCCCGGGAGTCGATACAGCGATCGCACACAGTCCGAGAACTCAGTGGCCGATAATGTTTACATCGGCCGGGGAGCACCGAAGTAACCATCAAATGCCCAAAGCCGGCCGGCCCCTGATGGAATGCCCTTTTGCGGTTGGGATTCGGGCCGGCCGGAGAAGAGCATGGCGCGCCGCCGCGAGCGGATGGACCTGCAGCCCTCGGCCATCGACGAAGTGCTGCGAGCCGGTGGTGAACATCACCTCCGGTTCCCGCGAAGGTGGCTGTTCCCGCGAAGGTGGCTGGCACCTTCGCTTTGCCCGCATTATTGTTTTCGAGGCCTTCACGGCGTTCACTTTCATTACGGCCTGCCTGCTCGCGGAGCCGCTAAACGGCCCTTTCCGTCAAGAGCTCCAGCCGCTTGGTCGCCCGCACGGCTGTCTCGACTGCTACCGGGTGCAATGACTATTTCCCGGACGGGACTTTCACCCGCTGAACTCCAACACCCTTTTCACGGCGCACGTCATAAGTCTATTATCAGCTTCTTGTCCTTTTAAATGCCAATTGGCTTATGACCCCTTTGCCTTTCCCGTGAAAGATGATTCCGCCGGGGGCTACCGGACCCGTCCCGTTTATGCCTCCCAACCCTCCCCTTCTTGCCGATTCCTTGCGGAGCCTGCTCTAGAAATCCCCCGGGAAAATGGCCTTTGTTCGAAGCGGCCTGAACGGGCCGACCAGAGGATAGAGACAGAGCAGACCGGTCCCGTTTATGCGTCCCCGTCGATTAGCTTGCGAAGCAATTCAATGGATGAACTGACGCTCGCGGTGGTTCTCCCTGATTCGAGTTCCACAGATATCTGACGACTGAAAGGAAGCACTCTACTCGCTTGGGGCGAGTTGAGGATCCTATCGAAGAGCAGTGCAAACCATTCTTTGAATGGAGCCAGCTTGTCAACGGAATCGGCGCCGCGTCCAAAACAGCCATCACCAATTGGCAGGTCGCCAAAATGTCCCGGGCCGTGGTCTGAGACATTCATGTGAATTATTCGTCCGCAAATGTTGTCCTCTCTTGCGAGATCGATCGGCTCTACTCCCGCAAGCATAAAGTGCGCAATATCCAAGTTGAATCCAACAATCTGAGACAGCCACGCATTTTTGGCAATACGGTCCGACAGCTCTCGCAAGACACTAAGTCCGTTGATCGCAAAAAAAGGACCGGGTTCAAGATCAAGAGCAAGATAAATGCCCTCTCCAAAGGCTAGACCCGAACTACGTACAATTTCCTCGAGTCGAGACTCCAAACTATCAAGCACTACGACCATTGGCTGTAGCGCTACTAACCAGGGCCGATCGCTTTGTAAGTGCTCGCTCGTACGCTTGGTGCTAACCCGACTTCCCACCGAAACAATTACTGGCAGCACATCGTTTTCGCCAGACGGTCGTCTGCGTAGACGCGTTTCTCGAGCCAGTAGAATTGCCCGAGAGGCTCTCTCGACACTCTCGTCGGCTACATCAATAACGTCGCTCGCTAATCCGGAAGCGTGGCAATACAAGGCCACAGTGTAATCCAGCATGTAATGGATTACCGCCTCAATAGAGGTCGATGAACGCACGCCGCGCTGGTTCTGCTGTCCGTTCTTGCCCCGTCCTACGCCCAGGGAATCGATGATTGAAAAACCCTTAAGTACCTCATCAATGCGATCATCGATAACAAGGTGGCAGCTAATCTTTCTCGAAAGCCACGAATCGCGAGGAATTTGGGATAGATCTCGCTCGGGTACCCAAGTCATCAGCGAGATTCCAAAGCGATCCATTGGATCAGAACGCCTTTCCCTAAAGATCGCAGGATACACTTGATTCCTCGCCCCAATACCATCTGAAGCGACGATCGATGGAGACACGCACACAAACCGAGCGGAACGCACGCCTCCTTCGTCACAAAGTCCGCTTTCAAAAAGCAGCGTCGCGCTTATAGGCGTAAACGGCTCACCGGCGGGATCGTTTATTAGGAACTCGTCACCGCTCTTACTGACACCAACGACTAAGACAGCGTGGTTTACTTTCCCGGATTCCGATGAATTGGTCGTTGTAGCATCGTCCAATCCACTAATCTTGTCGCTATTCACAATCGCGATAACGGGAAGCCGCTCTTTAATGCAAGCCCGCAACAGCCGCGAGTACTCATTGACGCTGTCATTAATCCCACCCCGCACGACAACTCGTTCAAGCGATGCGGTCTTCCCTGTCATCTGCAGGTAGCGAATCATGTCAGCGAGCGTTATCGTGTCAAGCCTGGAACTGCCGTCCCTCACGCCTCGTGCCAATGCAGCAGTTTCCGCCAGTCCATGAATACGCGCACCAGTTCCGACCATTGGCACGCGGTCATGGAGAAGCGTACTGGCCATGAGGACACACGCTTGTGCACATGCACCGCCGCTAAATCCTTTTAGGCCGCGCACATAAGGCGTGCCGTCAATTGGCTCCGACTCTCCGTACACAAAGCCAAGGCGAGAAGTAAGCACGTCGTGGGTAGCACGCATCGCACCAGACGGACAGAGGACGGCGTCGGCACATGGCCCAAGATCCAATTCGTCCGCCTCGCCCACCAGGGCTTGAGGCATATTAATTGAGCGTGCAGGCCTACCGTCCTTGCCTAGTCCTTCTTGCGCAAAGCCGAACTCTGGCACAGAGCAAATCTCCGCCGCAAGGCCTGAGTTAGGCCGAATATTGACAAAGCTTCCGCGCTCGTCCAAATAAACGCGAATCGCAAATGTACGATCGTCACGACCGAACAACACTGACTCTTCGCGGACGATAATCGAAGGTGCTGAGCGCGGTGGCCTAAATTGCTTAACTCCATAGCGTAGGACACGGTCCATCACCTGCCTCACCCGTGCTGCAACACCGGTCAAAACCTGCGGGTTGGTTCGCTGTTTCAACCACGTATTTCCTAGAACGCAGCAAAGTAATCGGAAAGTCTCTTGCTCGGCGCGGGTAACGTCGCGTAACAGATTTCGTGCAGCTTCGCGAATCTGGGCGACTTCGAGTTCAATTTGCCGGTGAACAAATCCGTGTGAAACTATCCCATTTATAAAGGTCGATTTGCCCGCCGTAGCTTGCCCATAAACAGCGATCGTAAACGCCACCTCTGACGGCTTTGGTACAACCGGCCCCCTCGATATTTTTGATAGGTCCCGCATAATCGCGTAGAACCGCGGCATATCGTTCCTACAAACGTCTATACCAATGATGCCTCCCTGGAATCCCGAGTCGGGTTCCGTCGGATTCGGGCCTTTACTCAGGACCGGATTGTTCAAATCGTCGTCGGGCGGCACTGAATTGATCAGTTCAAATACAAAAGCTGCAACGTTCGACGCGGCAATGAGTTGCCACCCCTCTTTGTCAGTTTTGGATTTATCGTTTAGTTCGTCAGAAATGCTTCGAATTACTATGGAGGGAACCGTATTGAATTGATGGGCCGCCGACATGAATCCCGCCCCTTCGATCTCGTAGGCAACTGCTTTTGGAAACCGCTCGCGGATCTTCCGGTAGTAATCCGAGTTGGTCGACTTCAGAACTTTCTCACCAACCGCAATCATTCCTACCATCGCCCGCGGAGGATGGCTCTTTTTACCGAGGCTACCCTTTCGACGTTTTTGCCATAAATCCTCGCGGGCAACGGCCTTCGCCGCTTCTATAAGCTGGTGCGCACAACGGAAGTCCACAGGTCTGTGCTCGTTATTTTCCCCGATGCTGCCATACTCAAGGTAACACACCTCGGACCCTGCGACGACGCCGCCCTTCCCGAGTTCATCGGGCTTGAGCGCACCGGCAATGCCGGTATAAATGGCAATATCGGGTTTGAACTTCCCGATCGCTGCCGAGGCCAAGTTGGCCGAAAACAAATTTCCCGCACCTGACTCCGCCACATAAACAACCCAAGTTTCTCCTTCGGCGGTCTGAAAAGTCCCTAAAAAATAGTGGGTCTTGATCTGGTCGAAAGCCTTCCCCTTGCCAAGAGGCTCGAGGTGTTGCACAACGGCCTTAAACTCCTCGGGCAACGCAGTGAGTATCAGCGCGGTTCGCTGTTTCGGCTGAGCAGTACCGGAGCCTTCCTTCACCATGCAGCAACCCTGATTCCAATGCCCCACCCATATCGCACCATGTTTTTCGCCGAAGTCAACAATATTTTTACCTATTTTGCTAATACCGTTCGGCACGCGGTTCGCTTGGTTGACATGATCTTAATATTGCGCATACGGAGCCGGTTGTGGGAAAGGCACAGGGAAAGGCAAAGGGTTCAGAAGCCATTCTGGCGAATAATCGCAAGGTCGGCTCCCGACGGGTGGGACGCTGCTGCTGCGTCTGGGCGAAGACGCGGCGGCAGTGTGCCACTTCTTCGTTACGAGCGAAAGGTTGCCGGTGAATTCCCAGCGGAGGGGGTTTCGGGCGTCACTGCGTCAGATTTGCGCACCATAATGCTCCAAATGTACACACCGCTCTGGGGTGGTGCGCGGGCACTGCGGCCGCGAGTTTTCGCCCGGAGGGGAAAGGGAAATGCCGCGCCTTCCGGGGGTGAGCGGCGGGGCCAACCTCCCGGCTTGCCCGGACGGGGGATCCGGGGCGGCGCTGCGCTGGCCCCGGGTTGCGGGGGCACTCATTCCATGAAAGGGGCGCACGGGCTTGGGGGGGCGCTGCGGGCTTTACGCCCCGCCCGGACGATGGCTTTCGGACGGCAAGGGCCGCGGATTGGGCGAGAACCGCGATCCCATCACACCGGGGCCGGCGCGGCGTCGGCCCGGATTCTCCAACCGGGGAGGCCGGGCGTTGGGCGGGTTCGCCGCAAGAAAATAAGAATATGCTTGCAGGTGATGGAAGAGACTGTTAGGATGATGTATGGATGTCTGCGGAAGGGGGTGGTGCGTTGTGAGGCGATCGCGTGGGGGCGGAGAAACGGGGAGGGAAACGCGGCGGCTTGGGAGCCGGAAAAGAAGACGCCCGTCCATTCGCGATGCCCCATCCGGCAGGCGAGAAAGACATCATGCTTCGGAACCGATTAAAAGGGGCGTGCGGTAAACACCTGTCCTGAAGCATGTTACTAAAATTGTCTCGGTGTGACATTTGCCACCTTTCCACAACACACTGGCGAGGCTGGCGTTGTGAATATTTTTAGCAATAATTAGCAACAAAACCGTGAAATAGTGACAAAATGAGACGTTCCGAGACATCCGGCAGACTGAGATATCCGGCAGACGGGAACGCCGGGGGCGGAAAGGGGCGGGCCGCAGTTGGTTCGGGGCCGTTGTAGTTTTATCAGATTTATTGTGAGAAGTGCCTTTAAATCGGTCAGAATCGGTCAAAAGGAGGGGCGGAACCGCTGCGGCGGGCTGGAAATGAGGGTGGGGATTGCGCACGGCGGGAGCATCGGTCAGGGGGGGCGGTCACGCCGATCGCGGGCGCGACGTCGCGCTGAAAGTCGCGCGGAAACTCCTTCCACAAGCCATTGAAGTGAAATGATTTGCAGGAGGGAGAGGGAGGCTGCGCGACTCGAAAAGTGTCGCGCTTTGTCGCGGGGGCGGATGGCGGATCGGTCATGGCTGACCGATGCCATCGGTCATCCCGTTTATGACCCACTTCGCGCGGCTGAGGCCCGTTCGTGCTCCATTGGCGCGAAGGGGTTCGCGGGGGATTTATGCTTTCGGGCGGGGGCGGAGGCGGAGGTAGCCGGAGGTGGCCAGGCCCCAGAGGGCGTAGGCCAGTGCGCCGATTCCAAGCGTGTAGCGGTGGACGATCACCATCAGCAGCAGGCCGACGAGGACGACCAATATGCGGGAAATCGAGCGGCGGCCGCGGAGGTAGCGGTTCACCAAATGCGGGTAGCGGATCGTGCTGACCATCAGGAGGCCGGTCAGGAGGACTACGCCGGGGAGGAGCCAGACGCAGATATCAGACAAATACGCGGCGAGGGACCAGGCGCGGTGTTCGGCGAGGTCCTGCTGCATGAGGATGAACGCGGCGACCGCGCCAGCTGCGCCGGGGCTGGGGAGGCCCAGGAAGCTGAAGTGGTGCTGTTCGCCGTGCTCGTTGCTGACGTTGAATCTTGCCAAACGGATGGCGGCGCAGGAGACGTAGAGGGCGGCGATGGCCCACACCGTGCGGCCGATGACCGGGGGGAGGTCGGAGTGGTAGAAATGGAAGAGCTGGAGCGCGATGAAGGCGGGGGCGCAGCCGAAGCTGATGACGTCGGCCATGCTGTCGAGCTGCCCGCCGAAGTCGGTGGTGTGGCGGGCGAAGCGGGCGAGGCGGCCGTCGAGGCCGTCGAAGACCATGGCGATGAAGATCAAGTACGCCGCGGCGAGGAACTGATTGTCGAAGAAGAACCTGGTCCAGTGATCGACCGCGCCGGCGCCGGGCGGGTCCATCGCGGCGACGTACATTGCGCCGAAGCCGCAGATCGCGTTGCCCAGCGTGGCGAGGCTGGGGAGCGAGTAGACGGAGCGGATATAGGCCCGGCGGCCATGGCGGCGGATGCGGAGGCGGCGGGCTTCGCGGCCTTCGCCATCGTGCTCGCGGTCGCGGCGGCGCAGCCCGCGCAAGCCGGGGAGGCGCGGCCGCTTAGTCCCCGGCGTGCCCAGCGCGCCCGCGGGGAGGCCGGCGCGCGGATCGTCGGGATCGGTGTTGTCGGCGAGGTTGGATTGCGGGTCGAGCATGCGAACTGGATGGTATTGAACCCATCATACCATGCCCCGCAGGCGGGAACCCGTCAGTGGGGAAAAATCGCGAATCATGGATTCACGGGGAGCGGATTCACCGCAGAGACGCAGAGGTCGCGGAGAGGGAAGGAATGAAGGGAAGCGCGTCGCTTCGTATTTTCTTTCTTCGCGTCTGTCTTCACGCCCTTCGCGGCTTCGCGGTTTTCCGCACGGCGGTCTTTCCGAGCGCGGCGGAGAAGAGGTCGCTGCGCTCGGGCTTTCTTCGACCGGAATACCGGCCGAATGTCGTGGGGTACCACGACCTTGGGCAGGATGCCCATGCCACTACATGCAGAGAACGCCCATGCCACTGCGCGTCGGGGAGCCGCCCGTCCCGCTACGCGGGGGTGTTGCGCGGGGCGAGGGGTTCTACTTCGGAATCGTCGGTTTGGCGGACGAGGGTGTGGATGGGGTTGCCCAGGCGGGCGATGACGTCGGCGCCCCCGCGGACGGTTTGGCCGACCGTTACGGTAATTTGCGGAGCGAGCGTCAGGGGGATGGAGAGCTCGGTGCGGCTGCCGAACTTGATCATGCCGATGCGCTGGCCGCGGGTGAGGACGTCGCCGTCCTTTGCCGCGAAGATGATGCGGCGGGCGATGAGGCCGACGATCTGCTTCACCACCGCCACCGGCCGCCCAGTCTCCTGCTCGCCCAGGACGATCGTGTTGGATTCGTTTTCGTCCGACGCCCGGTTGTGGGACATCGCGTTGATGAACTTGCCTTCCTTGTAAATACTCTCGAGCACCCGCGCGTCACATGGGCTGCGGTTGACGTGGACGTTGAAGACGGATAGAAAAATGCCGACGCGGATCGCGGGGCCGCCGAGGTAGGGGTCATTGGCGACTTCGGTGATGTCGGAGACTTTCCCATCCGCGGGGCTGACCATAAGGTCTTCCTCGGCCGGGATCGCGCGATTGGGGTCGCGGAAGAATGCGAAAAGCCATATCAGCACCGGAAGGACGAGAACGGCCAGCGGCCACCAGACGTAGCCGAGGCCGAACGCCAGGAGGGCGAGAACGGCCGTGCCGATGAGCATCTCGCGGAAGCCGTGACGGGTTAGGGGAATCATAGTTTGGGCTGCCTGATCGTATTGGAAAGAAATCCGAATTCCGAATCCCCGAAATCCGAATCAAATCCCAAATCCGAATGACGAAATCCGAATGCAGAGGCAGCCACGAATGAACACGAATGCTGAACACGAAGGGTCACGAGTTAGAAGTCCTCATTCATTCGTGCCCATTCGTGTTCATTCGTGGCTCCCCCCGGTTTCGGAATTCGGAATTCGTCATTCGGATTTGATTCGGGTTTGGGATTTCGGGGATTCGGAATTAGTGCCTCGGATTTCACCACGCCTTCATCGGCTGAAGAAACTCTTGATTGCATGCACCGTCGCCTGGCGTTGGACGGCGGCGATGGATTCGAGGAGGGGGATATCCTTGGGGCAGACTTCCACGCAATTTCCTGCCTTGCCGCAGTCGGCTACGCCGCCTTCGTCCATCATGGTTTCCAGGCGCTCTTCCTTCAGGGCCGCGCCGACGGGGTGTTCATTGAAAAGGCGGACCTGGCTGATGACGGCAGCGCCGACGAACTTATTGGCGGGGGTGTACTGGGGACAGGCTTCGAGGCAGCAGCCGCAACTGATGCAGCGGGAGAGGGGGTAGCGCTCCTCCTGATTTTTCTGGCTGACGTCGGGGCCGACGCCCAGGTCGTAGGTGCCGTCGATGGGGACCCAGGCCTTGACGCGCTTGAGGTCGCGGAACAGCCGCGAGCGGTCTACGAAGAGGTCACGGATGAGGGGGAACTTGGTCAGCGGCTCCAGGGTGATGGGCTCGCCAGGCTCGCCCAGCTTATCGACGAGTGCCGAGCAGGACTGGCGGGTGCGGCCATTGACGAGCATGGTGCATGCGCCGCAGACTTCCTCGAGGCACCCGCTGTCAAAGACGGGGGGCGTGGTCGGTTTGCCTTCCGTGGTGACCGGGTGGGCGGCGATCCACTGGAGGCAGGAAATGATGTTCATGTTGGGGCGATGGGGCACCGAGAATTCTTCCCATCGGGGCTCCGCGCCAGGCTTGTCCTGCCGGCGGATGCGGATAAGAATCGCCCGCCCCGCGGCAGGGTCCGGGGCGGCGGAAGTGGCATCGGTCACGGTCGGGTTCATAGATGAAAAACTGTACGGGCGGGAGTGAGGGAAGACAAGGAAGCGGGGCAGAGGGATGGGGATTTGCGATTGTCGATTTGCAATTTGCGATTGGGAGGATCGCAGATCTCAGATTTCGAAATTCAGATCTCAGATTTTCTGATCTGAAATTTGAGATCTGAAATTTGAGATTTCATCTTCCAATCGCAATTCGGCAATCGCAAATCCCTTCGCTTATCCCTTCACTTTGCCGCGGCGGCTGCGCCGGCGGCGGTCTTGAGCTTGTCGTGCTCGGGGTCGGCCAGGTCGCTGACCGTGTCGCGACGCTTCAGGTTGCCCTTGGCGTCCATGACGATGACGTAGTTCTCCGCCTTGGCGCGGAGTTCCGGGCGGACGTCGACGACGGTCCAGGGGGTTGGGCCGATTGGGTCGCCGGGCATGAGGTCTTTGATCAACTGCAGGTGATAGCCGCCGTCGCGCCAGATGTAGACCTCGAAGGTGGCCTTGCCGCTGTGGAGGTTGATGGCGGTGACAAAGATCTTGGTGCGCGGCTCGATGGCGATCGGCTTGGCCCACGCGACCGCGACCTTCGGATCGACGGCGGGGCTGGACAGGGAGAAGACACCCATCAGCTTGGGGTCGGCGGGGGCGGGGCCATTGTTGAAGAAACCGAAGAGCGGGTTGATGAGCTTGTACTGGACGGCGTAACGGTAGGTCTTTCCTTCCTCGATGTTGACGTCGTGGGCGAGAATCTGGATGTCATCGGTGAGGAAATTGGGATCGAACCGCCCGGCGAGCGGGTTTTGGTTGGGCCGGTTGGACGGCAGAGCGTCGGGCCGGCGATAGCCGGAGGTGGGGGGCTGCTGGGGGTAGGACAATCCGGGCGCACGGGGCGGCGTGAGGGGCGGAAGGGGTGCCGAGGGCGAAGGGCGGTACTGCCCGTGCGGGGGCATCATTCCCGGACGCACGCCGGGCGGATATCCCGTTGGTGCTCCTGGCCGGCCGGCGGCGTTGCGGGGGTTCATGGCATTGCGGTAATCCTGCGCCTGTTTGCGTTGCTCCGGCGTCTTGGGTACATCGTGCGCCGGGTCGAAGGGGCGAGCGGGCGCAGCCGGGGCACCGGCGACGGGAGCCGCGTCGGGGGGCACGTCACCCGGGTAGACCCAGGCGGGCGCGTCCGGCGCGGTTTCGTAGAAGGCGGGGCGGGCGATCATTTCCTGGTTCTCCGCCGCCCAGTCCGAGTAGGCGAAGAAGGGCACCTGGCCCGCGGGATCGGCCGGGGCCGCGTCGCCCGGGTACTGCATCAACTCATAGATTGGGAGGGACGAGACCAAAACCGGCGCGCCCCACGCGCCTGCGGCGTTCTGCTCCTGACGGTACAACTGCACTTGCGTGAACATCGTCTGGAGCAGCGCGGGAACCTGCGGAACGCCCAGGGTCTTGTTGAAATTGGCAGCGAGGGCGGCGCGGTCGATCTTGAAGAGCAGGGAAGTGTAATTGATGTCTCGGCGGACCATCGCCTGGGGCTGGGCGGCGGCCCCGGGTGCGCCGACCGGAGCGGGTGCGCCTGCCGCGGGAGCGGGTGCGCCCGCCGCGGGAGCCGGCG
>JAQGHP010000227.1 GCA_028288775.1 Phycisphaerales bacterium
GATGCCGTCGCCACCGCCATGAAGGACTGGGCGATGGAGAAGGGCGCGACCCACTTCACTCACATCTTCCAGCCCATGACCGGCGCTACGGCCGAGAAGCACGACAGCTTCCTCTCCCCCACCGACGACGGCGCCGCGCTGACCGAATTCAGCGGCCGCGAGTTGATCAAGGGCGAGCCGGACGCCTCGAGTTTCCCCTCCGGCGGCCTTCGCGCGACCTTCGAGGCCCGCGGCTACACCGCCTGGGACCCGACCAGTCCCGCGTACATCCTCGAGCATCCGAATGGCGCGACCCTCGTCATCCCCACTGCCTTCCTGAGCTGGACCGGCGAGGCCCTCGACAAGAAAACCCCCCTGCTCCGCTCGATGGAAGCGCTCTCCGTACAGGCGGTGCGCATCCTCAAGCTCTTTGGAAAGGGCGACGTCAAGCACGTCTTTACCACCGTCGGCTCCGAGCAGGAATATTTCCTGATCGACAAGAACTTTTATCTGGTCCGGCCCGACCTCATCAACACCGGCCGCACCTTGTTCGGCGCCAAGCCGGCCAAGGGCCAGGAGCTGGAAGACCAGTATTTCGGCGTCATCCCCGAGCGCGTGCTCGCGTGCATGTCCGAAGTGGAGTACGAACTCTCCAAGCTCGGCGTGCCCGTGAAAACCCGCCACAATGAAGTGGCCCCCAGCCAGTACGAAATCGCCCCGATCTTCGAGAACTCCAACCTCGCCACCGACCACCAGAACCTGATCATGCAGACCCTCCGCGGCGTGGCCGACAAGTACGGCCTGGCCTGCCTGCTGCACGAAAAGCCCTTCGCCGGCATCAACGGCTCGGGCAAGCACAACAACTGGTCGATGTCCACCGACACCGGCGAAAACCTGCTGAACCCGGGCGACACGCCGCACGATAACGCGCAGTTCCTGGTGTTCACCGCCGCCGTCATTCGTGCGGTCAGCAAGTACAGCGAGATCCTGCGTCTCTCGATCGCCTCGGCGGCCAACGATCATCGCCTGGGCGCTAACGAAGCCCCCCCGGCGATCATCTCGATCTTCCTGGGCGATCAGCTCAATGACATCATCGACCAGATCGAAAAAGGCGGCGCCAAGACCAGCAAGCAAGGCGGCTGGTTCGAGACGGGCGTGTCGGTCCTCCCCAAGCTCCCCAAGGAGGCCGGGGACCGCAACCGCACCAGCCCGTTCGCCTTCACGGGCAACAAGTTCGAGTTCCGCGCCGTCGGCTCGTCCGCCAACATCGCCGGCCCGAACACCATCCTCAACACGATCATCGCCGAGTCGCTGGACTACATCGCCTCGAACCTGGAGAAGGCGACCGCCGGCGGCAAAGACCTCGCCAAGGCGATCCAGGACCTGCTCCCCGGCATCATCAAGGAGCACAAGAAGGTCATCTTCAACGGCAACGGCTACAGCGAGGAATGGCACAAGGAGGCCGAAAAGCGCGGCCTGCCGAATCTCAAGAACACGGTGGACACGCTGCCGGTCGTCATCAAGAAAGAGAACATCGACCTGCTGACCAAGTACAAGGTCTACACCGAGCGCGAGCTGCAGAGCCGCTACGTGATCCTGGCAGAGAATTACGTCAAGACCGTGGACATTGAAGGGCAGACCGCCCTCAACATGGCCAAGACGCTGATCCTTCCCGCGGCATTGCGTTACCAGAAGGAAATCGGCGAGTCGATCGCCGCCGCCAAGGCTGCCGGGGCGGCATCGCCCGCGGGCCTGGAGACGTTCGGCACGCTGGTCAGCACGATCAACGACTTCCAGCGCGGCATCACCGCGTTGGAAAAGGCCTTGTCCCACCACGCGGAAGGCGATGCCCTCGCCCACGCCAAGCATTACCGCGATCACGTGATCGCGAGCATGGCGGAGCTCCGCAAGGCCGGCGACAAGCTCGAGACGATAATCGCCGACGACCTGTGGCCGCTGCCGACGTACCGTGAGATGTTGTTCATTCGGTAGCTTTATTCGAAGCACGGGCCAGCAGGCTCGTGTGAGCAAATTTGGTTTTCAACCAGGAACCCCGGGCGATTACGCCCGGGGTTCTTGTTTAATTCGCGCAGGCCGCGATTAGTCCGATGGGCCAGGTTTGTCCGGTAATTTTCGGAGTCGGGCCGTGCCGGCCCGGTCGGAGCGAAGCTCCGTCTGACTCCCTCTCCCTCGTACTCGGGGGAGAGGGTCGGGGTGAGGGGCCGGGCGTGAGGGTGCGTGTTGGACATCAACGCGCATTTCGCCGTTCCGCCCCTCACCCTATCCCTCTCCCCCGAGTACGAGGGAGAGGGGACCAGAGCGGGCCTTCGGCCCGACCGGGGCGACACGCCCCGGCTCTGAAAACCTGTAGAGCATTTTGGTTGGGTGCCGCCGATCTGCTCTTCGGCGCGGAGTCCAGCGTACGGCTCTGAAAATCTGTCGACCATTTTGGTTGGGCGGGCCACCTTGTAAGTTCCTATTGCCGTTCGTCCTCCCGGCGCGACGCATCGGCCGCGGCGAGGAAGACTCGCACCGCCCTGGCCAGATGTTCGCGAAGGCGCTGATGGCCGGGCGCGTCATCGACGTACTCCACGCATCGCATCAGGGTGAGCCCCAGCGGCAGCGTGGCCGGGTCTTGTGAAATGAGCAGCGGGTTGCGCCCGAGCCCGTGGCACAATCCCAGCATGTACAGTACGTCGCCGTTGCCGCCCGTCACGTCCGCGACGATGACTTCCGCGCCGTTCACGTAGCGCCCGGCGAGTTCGAGCGAGGAATAGGAATCAAAGGCTTCGGCCCTTGAAGTTAGGCGAAATCCGCAATCGGCCAGGGCCGGCGAGATGGCCGCGGAATAGAGATCTCTGTGCGCGACCGTGTCGGGCATTAAGACCAGGGCGACCCCGGGCTCGATCGCCGACGTCGAACGGTTGAGGAAGCCGGCGATGAGTTCGCGTTCGTAGCGGGAGATGGCTGCCATCGGACCTCCGCCGCCGCGGCATACGCGGCGACGTGATTGTACCCGATCCATGCTTTCGCGCGCCGCGGCAGGGGCTACAATCGCGCCATGCGTCCGCCGCCGCTGATTCGACTCGATTCCTCCCACCCCGAAGAGCGGGTGTGGCCGTGGCCCGCGACGCGCGCCCCGGTAGTCCTGCGTTGTGACGCGGCGAATCTTGAAACCACTCTGCACCGCGACCTCGATCTGCTCGCCACATGGACGAACCCCCTCGACGCGCTGCGGTGGCTGGGGAGCGCAGACGCCTGGAAGGATCGCGAATCGCCAAACGGTCGCGACCGCTGGATCGGATTCATCTCATACGATATCGGCCGGCTCTTCGAGGCGATCTCGTCGCGATCTACCGCGGGCGATCATCTTCCACTCTTCGCCTTCGCACTTTGCCAGACGGGAAATACGCCGGCCCCCCCGGCCGACGATAAAGGGCTCGCGAACTCAATCGAGGCCGAGTCGATCACAGCGCTGCGCTCGACGTTTACGCCCGCCGGCTATCGTGCGGCCGTCAACCGCGTGATCGACTACGTTCGCGCCGGCGACGTCTTTCAGGTAAATCTTTCGCAGCGTTTTACTCTGCCGTGCCCCGCGCCCCCCGCCGCGATTCACGCCCGGCTCCTGCGTGACTCTCCCGCCCGCTACGGCGGACTTCTCGACTTCGGTGATTTCGCATTGATCTCCAATTCGCCGGAACTTTTCCTCCGCACGACAGAGCTTCCCGACGGCCGCCGTAGGATCATCACGCGCCCCATCAAAGGCACGCGTCCGCGCCGTAGCGGCATGGATGCGCAACTCCGGGACAGCGTGAAGGACCAGGCCGAGCTGAACATGATCGTGGACTTGGAGCGCAACGATTTGGGGCGCATCTGTGAGATCGGCACGGTGAAGGTGACGCAGCCGCGAACGATTGAAGCCCACCCCACCGTCTACCACGGCGTCGCCACGGTCGAGGGCATCCTGCGGCCGGAGATCAATTTCGTAGACATCCTCCGCGCCACGTTCCCCGGCGGGTCGGTAACCGGCGCGCCCAAGATCCGCGCGATGCAAATCATCGACGAGCTTGAGCCCGTCAGTCGCGGCCCCTACTGCGGCGCGATCGGCTACCTGGCCGCGGACGGTTCCATGGAGTTCAATATCGCCATCCGCACGATGATCATAAAAGACGGCCTGGTCCACATTCCCGTGGGCGGCGGCATCGTCGCCGACTCCGACGCCGCCGCGGAGTACGAGGAGACGTTGGTAAAGGCACGGGCAATGTTTGCGGCCCTGGGCGTGTCCGCCGATGATTTGCCGTAAGGGTGTTGCCGAGTTCCAGCGTGGCATGATCGACTTGCCATATAGCGGCACGGGCGCTCTGCGCATGAAGTGGCATGGGCATCCTGCCCATGGTCGCGGTACTCCGTGACGTTCGGCCGGTACTCCGGTCGAAGGAGGCCCGAGCGCAGCGACCTCTTCCGTGCTGTCAGCAGAAGTCGCGGTGCGGAAAACCGCGAAGCCGCGAAGAGCGCAAAGACAGACGCGAAGAAAGGCGGGGAGGTGTCGCCACAGATGGACACAGATGAACACGGATGGGGAGCGTTTAACGTGACATGGGGGTCTCGCCCATGCTGGATGCGTCGAAAGCTTCCGGGAAATTTTGCAGCCAAACTGTTTTGCAATTCCTACGCAGCCGGCACGGGCGGGACGCCCGTGTCACGTTAACGCTTTGCCCGGCGTCTTATCCGTGTCCATCTGTGGCAGCAAGTATTCCTCTTCTTCGCGTCCGCCTTCGCGTTCTTCGCGGCTTCGCGGTTATCCGCACCGCGGCCTTCATAGCAATACGGATAAGAGGCCACTGAACCCATGCCCGCAATCCCCCGCCAATCCGAGCTTCCGCGACTCCTGCGTCAACCGCGGTCGTTCGCGCGTGCGTATTGGCTGCCGTTGGCGATGCTCCTCATCGGCGCGACTGCGGATGCGATCACTACGTACCGCAACATGCGCATGTACGGATTGGGCATCGAGGCCCACGTCGTACAGCGCTGGGTTTCGCAGGCCGTGGGGATTCATGCCGGCGTTCCGCTGGCGAAGTTAATCCAACTGGGTTTTGTCTTGCTGGTAGCCGCCTGGTGGCGTCCCTGGACGCCATGGCTCCTGGCGGCCTGCGGCATTCTCTATTCGGCCGCGGCGGTCAGTAACTACTTCCTACTCCTGTAAGGGGCGTGTTGATCCGCGATCTCCGGTTGTATTTACCGCTGTTCATTGCGAGAATTATGTCATGACCATAGGAGCGAGGCTTACTCCTTCTGACTCGCCGGCGCGGGCGAAGGTTCCATGGCTGGACCCGGGGGATCAGTTGACGCGCGATGAGTTCGAGCGCCGTTTTGACGCTACGCCCGGGCTTAAGAAGGCCGAGTTGATTGAAGGAGTCGTGTATATGCCTCCCGCCGTCCGCTGGGATCTGCATTCGAGTCCGCACTTTCGCCTGATCACGTGGCTGGGCACCTATCAGGCGAACACTCCGGGCGTCTTGGGCAGTGATAATGGCTCGGTTCGCATTGATCCAAGAAACGAACCCCAGCCCGATGCCGCCTTGCTGATCGACCCGAGCCGTGGCGGCCAGACATCACACAGCGTTGACGATTACATTGAAGGCGCGCCGGAGTTCGTCGCCGAGGTTTCCGGAAGCACCGCCAGCATCGATCTCAACGCGAAACTCCGTGTCTACCGCGTCAATGGCGTGGGCGAATACCTTGTCTGGCGAATCTATGACGGGGTGATCGATTGGTTCGCGCTAAAGGACGGGCAATACGAACTACTCCCGTTTCACCCTGATGGCACGCTTCGCAGCGAGATATTCCCAGGCCTTTGGCTCGACCACGCGGCCATGATCAGGGGCGATTCGGCAACCGTGTTGCGCGTGCTGCAGGAGGGCCTGAAAACCCCCGAGCACGCCGCGTTCGTCACGAAGCTGCAATCTGCAAAATGAGCCTGCAGGCGCTCTCCCGCGCGGATAGAATCCCCCCATGCCCACTGTCTGGATCAACGGCCAATTCAAGGACGACGCCGAGGCCGGCATCTCGCTGCGCGATTCGGGGTTGTTGCACGGCGCGGGGGTGTTCACCACCATGCGGGCCTACGGCGGCCGCGTCTTTCGCATGGCCCAGCACCTCCAGCGGCTGCGCGATTCGTGCGATGCGCTGTTCATCCCGCTCCCCCACAAAGACGAAGTGCTGACGGCCGCGGCCGAGGAACTGCTCCGCCGCAACGAACTGGGTGACGCCCGCCTGCGGCTCACCGTCACCCGTGGGGCAGTCACGCAAGACCCGTTGCACGGTATGCGCCTCGAGCCGACGGTCTTCCTCACCTCCGCCGCTCTCGAGGCCTATCCGCTCGAATACTACGAGCGTGGGATGACCGTCATCCTGCTCGACGAGCAGAAGCTCAATCCCTACGACATTCAGGCCGGGCACAAGACGCTCGATTACCTCTCCCGCTTCGCCGGGCTGCGTGCCGCAACGCAGCGTAAGGCGGGCGAGGCGCTCTGGTTCAATGTCCACAACTATCTGCAATCGGGGAGCATCAGCAACGTGTTTCTCGTGGATGAGGGAAAGCTCCTCACGCCGCCCACTAACTTCGAATTGCGCGCCCCGTCCGTCGCCGCGGCAGTCCCTTATCCAAAGAGCAACGTCCTCCCCGGCATTACCCGCGCCACCGTGATCGAACTCGCCCGCGAGTTAGGCATTGAGGTGCAGGTGGCAGCGGTGGACGTGAACCGATTGCTCGCGGCACAGGAAGTGTTTCTCACCAACAGCATCATGGGCCTTATGCCCGTCTGCCGCATCGAGCGCAAGGCCATCGGCGAAGACCGCCCGGGAGAAATCACCTTGCGGCTGTCGGAAAGGTACGCAGAGGAAGTCGAGCGTGGTAAGCAGTAGCAGGGCACTAAGAGGAATTGAATGCGAAATGCAAAAGTCAAAATGAAATGAAGCGGTTCGCCCCCATCGCATAGCGGTCGGACCGAAGGTCCACCCTCCCGCCGCTGCTCATTTTGACTTTTGCACTTTGCATTCTCCCCCGGCATTCCCTGCCTACCTCCCAAATCCTTTCCCGCTGGCGTCCGTCTCCTTCCTTCCGTACATTTCAGCAATGTCCTTCGCGACTTTCCTGCAGGGCGTCAGCCCATTCGGCCCGATCTTCGCCAAGGAACTCCGCGTCACGGCCCGGCGGAAGCGGAGCTATCTGCTCCGCGTCGTCTATCTCTCCCTGCTTCTGCTCGTGCTGCTGTGGGCCTACGGCCTGACCTCGGTCATGAGCCGCTTCAGCGGCGGGGGCGGCGTCGCCTTGCAGAACCAGCAGCGCTCAATGCTCGGACAGATTTTCTTCGGGTTCTTCGCCTGCTTCACCGTCTGGGTCATGGCGCTCATCGGGCCCGTCCTCACCTCCACCGCCATAGGCTCCGAACGCTTGCAAAAAACGCTGCCCGTGCTGCTGATGACGCCCATCACGTCCTGGCAGATCGTCGGCGGGAAATTGCTCAGCCGCCTGCTCGTCGCCCTCACGCTGCTGGGCCTGAGCCTTCCCGTCCTGGCGCTCGTGCGCCTTCTGGGCGGGGTGGAAATCGAGCAGATGGTCGGCGTGATGTGTCTTGCGGTGATCGCGGCGCTCAGCACCGCGGCCATCGGGCTCTTTTACTCGACGCTG
>JAQGHP010000265.1 GCA_028288775.1 Phycisphaerales bacterium
TCATTATGGATGATGGACGATTCGCATCCGACGGCGACTGCACCTTCCGCGTGTAGTACCGCAGCCCCACGCTGAAAAAGTTATGCGCCAGCTTCAAGCTCGAGCCCGCCTCGCCGCCCGGCCGGCAGCGGCCTTCGCGGAGGCAATCGAGGATGGCCTCGCGTGTGTTCGCCTCGGGCGGAAATTCCGTCCACGTGCGGCCGACGTTGAAGAGGCCGTGGTCGTCGCTCCCGGCGGTGCGGGCCTTGTGCCAGGGCTGCGGCCACCGCGCCGCCATGCCGTGCTTCGCGGCCAATTCCTCGATCCGCTCGGGAGTCAGTGCGTCCACGAATGGCTCAAACGCCTCGCGGTGCAAAACGCTGTGCGCTCCGTTCAGGCACTCGAAGCCCTTGAACATTAGCGCCAGTTTTTCCAGGTGAACGCGTTCCAGCCGATCGTTCTGCCGGTAGAGCGGATGGGCGACCGAGTGCGCGATCCGCTCGCGCTCGACGATCTCCGCGACCGCGTAAATGTCCTGAGCAACCGCCTGCATCGCGTCGTGCTGGGCCTGGGTGATGCCCCAGACGAGCAGGTGGATTTTGCAATGGTCTTCCGGGAAGTAGCAGGTCAGCTCTTCGCCGACGAGCACGTCCGCATGGGAGAGTTGGTGAACGCCTTCCAGGGAGTCGTGGTCAGTGATGGTGACGAAATCCATGTTGCGGCGTTTGGCCTGGGCATGGACTTCCTCGGGAGCGCTGTAGCTCTCCGGGCACCCGATCGCGTTGAGCACGGCCTCGTCGGCCTCGTTGCTGGCGACGCTGTGGCAGTGCAGATCGACACGGATAGGACGGGGGAGGGACGCGCTCATGGGCGGCTCCTTTGGTTTGGCCGCGGCCAAGAGTGCGTCGCAAAGACGACCCGGGGTTCCATCCCCAAAGGCGGCGGCGTTCGGACGCCAGCCGCGTTGTTCCGGAAGGTTCCGGAGCCCGCGATGGCACTGTCCGACACGTACAGCATCGGCCCCGCATGTCAAAACCGTGCAGGGGTGGTGTTAATTATTGAGGAAGTTGTGCCGTATCCGTGGTGGTCGAGTGACCGGTGCCGCCTACCCGTTGCATCCAGAATCGCCCGCGCGGCTTAACACATGGGCGTTAATTATCCAATAACTTACATGACGCGGGTTCTGCCGTGGAGGATGGCTGGCTCCACGTTTCAGGATTTGGCAGAAGAGTGCCACACGCAATCTTCACGGAAAAAACATCGATTCGGAATGAGAATGGATCGGACGCCATCGCCGCAGCAGGGCCGTCGGCGCTGAGGCCACGATGCGCAGGAGATCGCCTGAGCTGACATGCGTCGCGTAATCGCGGCTGAGTGGCGGCCTCAGCAGCCGCGACGGCCACTCCCGCACCAGCGCCGCCAGCACGTCCCCAATCAGCGCGCCCTCGAGCGAGCATTCGGGGCAAACGTCCGCGAGCACGCCCTCGAGGGTGAAGAAGGCCTTGCGAAACAACAGGAGGCGCGGCGCGAAGCGCGCGCCGGACAATGCCAGCGCATCGAGCAGCCGCATCGCCCACGTCGGCCCGGGGAGCGCCAGGCCGCGCAGTTGGCCCATCGCTTCATCCACGTGCGTCCGGATTGTCACCTCGCGCGTGCCGCGGCCGGTCAAATTTCTAACCGCCCGCGCCACCGCACGGGCGTCCATCCGCAGACCGCCCACGATGATTTGCGAAAGCGCCTCGCGGTCCGCGGTAGTGAGCCGCCCGGCGAGGCTCCAGTCCAGGATCGCCAGCCGCCCGTCGCGCGTGGCGAACAGATTCCCCGCATGCGGGTCGCCGTGAAACAGCACGGACGGGTCGCGCGACAGGACCACCTGCGAAAGCAGCGCCCGGACCATCGCATGAAACAGCCCCGTCCGCCGCGAGGCGGTCAGACTATGTGTGTCCGTCACCTTCTTCCCGTACACCCGCTCCATCGCCGTGAGGGTGCTCGTGGAGAACGGGAGCAGCGCCGGGACCTGCACGTCGGTGCGGCCGGAGAACTGTTTCGCCGCCGCCCGCAAATGCGACTGCTCGTGCTCGAAACGCACTTCATGCGTGAGCAGCTCGGCGACTTCGTCGAAGATTTGGTGGTAATCCAAGTCGGGCAGCCCGTACGCCGCCTGCCGTTCTTCCAGGTAATCGCTCAGGCGGCCGAGGATTTCCAGGTCTTCTTCCAGCCGCTCGGTGACCCCCGGCTTGAGCAATTTGGCGACGGCATGCCGCCGGGGCGCGCCGGGCGGGTCGGCGCGATCAGACCAGGTCATTGGAACGATCACCGCGACGCTCGCCTCCGCCAGATGCCGCTCGGCGATCCGGATGCGATACCGCCGCATGTGCCGTCCCAGCTCGCGCTCGAGGATCGGCCGCACCTGCCCGGCGGGCGTCTGCGAGGGCATCGTCTCCAATCGCTGCAACTGCCTGCGGAGCATGGGATCCAGGTGCGCGTTGCGCGCGATGACCTGCCCGAGCTTGTGCAGTGCCGGGCACGCGTGAAGGAGCGGAATCAGCCGCCGCGACGCACTCGCCCCGGCGGGCAGCCCGGCCTGCGCCGCCAGAATTTCGCCCAGTCGGCCGGCTGAAAGACGCTGAAGAAAAAAGCTGAGCCCGTCCGCCACGATCGCCCGGTAATCCGCATAGCGCTCGGGCACCAGCCCGTCAAGCTCAGCGGGGTCGATTTGAAGTGCCGTGTGCAGCATGACGTTTGTCACAGACGTCATTCGTCATTTGTCACTTGTCATTTGCCAAACGCCGGCCCTGGCATCACGAATCCCTGCACGATCGGCGGGGTCGGCCGGACCGGCGCGTGCCGATACCACCGCAAGGCGAACACAGCGGCCGTTATGAGGATCGCGATCAGCAGCAGCGCCGCCCAAAGCGGGATGTACAGGCCATCTGCCCGGGCATCGTTCGGCCGTCGTGCCCACATACCTCCCGTGTACCATGCCCGGCCCGATTCGATAACGGCGTACTTTCGCGCTACTTGTGAAGCGTTGGCGTTTAGGAACTCACAGTTGCGGCAGGCGAGGTCTGCCTACCTGCCTTGCCTCCGATCCCGCGCCCTCTACAATCACGGCCCCTTGGCCGAAGCCACCCAATCGATCCTCCTGCTCCACGTCACGGGCGAAGACCGCCCGGGAATCACCGCGTCCCTCACGCGCATCCTGGGGCGCGAGAACATCGAAATCCTCGACATCAACCAGACCGTCATTCACAGGACGCTTCTGCTGGGGATGCTCGTGCGGATTCCGCCGAGTGTTGAATCGACAGCGGTGTTGAAGGATCTGCTCTTCACCGCGCACCATGCCGACCTGCGGCTGCGCATCACGCCGGTGGACGACGACCAATACGACGCGTGGGTGCAGCGGCAGGGGAAGCCGCGGTTCATCCTCACGCTGCTGGCCCGGCGGCTGGGGGCGGAGCACCTTGCCGCGGTGTCGGCGGTGGTGGCCGAGCAGGGGCTGAACATCGACATCATCACCCGCCTCTCCGGCCGGCCCCCGCGGATCGACGACGGCCGGCCCCGCCGGGCGTGCGTCGAGTTCTCCGTCCGCGGCCAGCCGCGTGACGAGGACGCGCTGCGGGCGGCACTAATGCAATCCACCCGCGAGCACCCGATCGACATCGCCTGGCAGCGCGACAACATTTACCGCCGCATCCGCCGGCTCGTCGCGTTCGACATGGATTCGACGCTCATCCGCCACGAGGTGATCGACGAACTGGCCCGCGAGGCGGGCGTGTACGAGCAAGTTTCCGACATCACCGAATCCGCCATGCGCGGCGAGCTGGATTTCGACCAGTCGCTGGTTCGCCGGGTTGCGCTGCTCAAGGGCCTGCCCGAATCGACGCTGCAGCGCGTCGCGGGACGTTTGAACCTCACGGAGGGGGCCGAGCGCCTGCTCGCCGCGTTGAAATCCTTCGGCTACAAGACCGCCATAATCTCCGGCGGGTTCGCCTACTTCGGCCGCCATTTGCAGGAAAAACTCGGCATCGACTACGTTCGCACCAACGATCTGGAGATCGAGCAGGGCGTGCTGACCGGCCGCGTGAAGGGGGAGATCATCAACGCCCAGCGCAAGGCGCAGTTGCTGGAGGAGATCGCCGGGCAGGAGAACATTTCGCTCCAGCAGACGATCGCGGTGGGCGACGGGGCGAACGACCTTCCGATGTTGGCCGTGGCGGGATTGGGGATCGCATTTCACGCCAAGCCGCTGGTCGCGCAGAGCGCGCGGCATAAGATATCGACGCTGGGGTTGGATTCGATACTGTACCTCATCGGCGTGCGCGACCGCGATCTGTTGGAGGAGCGGTAGATCCGGCTCCGCCGAGCGTTCCCCTATTGTGGCACGGGTTTTCAACCCGTGCTTAGTGCGTCAGTCGTGAGCGGTTCCTCGACTTCCTACACACTTTGCACGGGTTGAAAACCCGTGCCACGGGATAGCGGAAGAATCGTTCGACAAAGCCGAATCTACACAATGCCCCTGCTGCCCTGAACCAAAACCACAGGATTCCAATTGTTGTACCTGCTCGCATTCAAATCCATCAGCGGCTGGCTCTCCGGCGACGACGTCGCCATCGGACTCGCCCGCCTCTCGCTCGCGATTACGCTCGGCTTGGCGCTGGGCGGCATTCGCGTCCGCGGCATCCGGTTGGGGGTTTCCGGCGTTCTCTTTTCCGCGCTGCTCTTTGGTCAATGCGGGGTGACCGTTGACCAAAACGTCCTGCAATTCCTGCGGGATTTCGCGCTGATTCTTTTCATGTACGCGATCGGGCTGCAGGTGGGGCCGGGGTTCCTCGCGTCTTTGCGCTCCGAAGGGCTGCGGCTCAATGCCCTGTCGATCGCGGTGCTGGCATTGGGGGCGATCATGACGGCGGCGATCGTCCACGTCTTCTCGCTCTCGCATGCCTCGGCACCGGGGCTTTATGCGGGCGCGTTCACCACCACGCCGGGCTTGGCCGCGGGGCAGGAAACGCTGCGCCACGCCCTCGCGAAGACCGCCGACGGTGGCGCGGCGGCGGTCGCGAACGCGGGCCTCGCGTACACGGTCGCGTATCCGTTCGGCATCGTCGGGCCGATTCTCGTGGTCGCGGCACTCCGCCGGATCTTTCGCATAAACATCGCCGCCGAGCGCACGCAGCTCGCGGCGTTGGAGCTGACGCGGCACGCGCCCATCAGCGTAGTGGACTTTGAAGTGACCGAGCCCGTCTACTCGGGCATGGCGCTCAAGGACCATCCGCTGATCCGCCGCAACGGGGTGGTCCTCAGTCGCCTGCTCCGCGACGAGGTGCTCGCGGTGCCCACGGGTGAGACGGAGATTCGCGTGGGCGACGTCTTCCGCGCCGTCGGCCCGCAGCCGCGGGTGGCGGAATTGGTGACCGCCTTGGGCCGCCCCAGCACCGCGGACCTGGGCCGCATCTCGGCGGGGAACATCCAGCGGATGGATTTGCTGGTCACGCGCACGCAGGTATTGCGGCGGCCGCTGCGCGACCTCGACCTCATCCGCCGCACCGGCGTCACCATCGCCCGCGTCACGCGCTCGGGCGTGGACCTCGTCCCCACTGCCTCCTTACGGCTGTCGTTCGCCGACCGCGTCACCGTCGTCGGCCCCGAGGCCGGGGTCAAAATCGTCGAAACCGAAATGGGCAACTCCCCCGACAAGCTCGATCGCCCGCAGCTCATCCCCATCTTTGTCGGTATCATGCTTGGCGTGGTCGTCGGCTGCATCCCGTTCACCATCCCCGGGCTGGGCACCACGCTCAAGATCGGACTGGCCGGCGGCCCGCTGCTCGCGGCCATCGCCCTCTCGCAGTTGGGAAATGTCGGCTCGATCGTCTGGTACATGCCCGTGGCCGCGAACCAGCTTTTTCGCGATTTTGGCCTGGCCGTCTTCCTCGCATGCGTGGGGCTGCAATCGGGCGACCATTTCCTCCAGCAGCTCACCCACGGCGGCCTCGCCTTCGCCGCGTGGGGCGCCGCCATCACCATGCTGCCCGTGCTGCTGGTGGGAATCGCCGCACGGGTCTTCTTCAAGATGAACTTCCTCACCCTCAGCGGCTGGGTCGCCGGTGCGATGACCAGTTCCCCCGCGCTGCTCTTCACCAACGACCTGACGCATTCGGACGCGCCGTCGGTCGCCTATGCCGCGGTAGCGCCGCTGGCGACGCTCACGCCGATCCTGTGCGCGCAGTTGCTGGTGATGCGGTAAACTCCGTCAAGCCAAGTCGCCCTGCACCCTCGCGGGATAGGGACAGAAGCTTCCTGAATAAGGCCAATGATCATGAGCGGCCACCACGACAAACACGAGAAAAACGACACCCTGGTCAACGCCGCGATGCTCTGCAGATCGGTGGATGAGATCCTTCAGAAGATCCGTCTCGACTGCGACCATGACATCCCGTATCTGGCGGGCTACAACGTGGACCGGTCGAAGATCTACATCGACCGGCATTTGGAGAAGGTCTTCAAGGACCATCTGGGGCATCAGCACCAGGTCGATCGATTCCTAATCCTCCACGAAGCGACCGAGAAGGCGATGATCGACACATGGGGCCTGCACTACCAGCACGCGCACCAGATCGCGCTGCGCGCGGAGGAAGCCGCGGTGCGGGCGGCGGGAATCGAATGGCGCGACTACGACCGCTTCATGCAGCAATGGATCAAGACCGCCGACTCCAACAAGCTGACCAAAGTCCCCGCCGACCTGGATATGACGCCTTACATCGACGAGAACGACGGAGAGCTCATCAAAGTCATGCAAAAGGCGATGGTCCGGTGATGGGATCGAGCAGCTTGCGGGCGGTGGAGTCCAGCCAGATCCGCGAGCCGTCTTTGGAAATGCCGACCCAATCGTGGCAGAGCAGGAACGCGAGCGCGGGCACCGAATCGATTTCGGGAATGCCTTCGAGCACCTCGACGGCCGGCAGGCCTCCTTCTTGCGCCAGCAGTTTGCAGACGATCGCCGCGGCCACCTTGCGGTCCGCGTTTGTACTTGACTGCGTTTTGCCGAAGCGGTCCCAAGCGGCGAAGACCATCCGCGGTCCCCACAACCATATTTCCACGAGCAGGACACCGAGCATCCCGCGCCCGGCGAGCCCCGTCGCGAACCACGATCCCGAGTACGTGAAATTCCCGGCGGTGTCTTCAAGAAAGCTGCCGCGAGTCAGCCGCTCGATCCCGAACACCAGCGGGACCACAATTAGCACCGAGATCGCAAAGCAGACCCCCCAGCTCATTTGCCCCGAGCCGCGCGCGAAACCGAGCCACATGAACGTCGCCACGCACAAAGGCCCGAGCAGCGACATCAGCGACCCGCTGACCAGTAGCGTTCGCACCCCGATGACCGTTGTGCGCTCGCGCCGCAGAATGACGGGCAACACGTGCTCCGGACCAATCGCGCGCGCGGTCCTTCGCAATGGGGTGCGCGCGGTCGCTGGCTGGTTCATACGTCTCCCCTGATGTGGAAGCAGTTCCTAATGCGCCCAGATGTACACGGGCGTTCCGCTGATTTCCAGCGCAATCTTGCCTTCCGTTGCCTTCCAGTCAATTTTGGCAACCTTGTCCGTCGTGAGTGGCATAGCCTCGGCTTGGTAGACCGCCTTCGCCTCGACGGGCAGAACCCGGACGGCGGGTTTCGCGTCCGCGGTGGGGGACCAGGCGACGTATATTTTCTCGGCGGGCTTTTGGTTGTGTTCGTACTCGAAGCAATAGATGTCGCCATCTTTGCGAACGGCCGCGCGGGCGAAGCGGTAGTCGCCCAGCGTCTTGTAGAGGTGGGCCATCGCGTGGAACGAAGGCTTGGGTTTGAAGTTGCGGGTGATGCCGGATGCGCCGTGGAGCTGGGCTTCGTCCTTGTCGTTGAAGAAGTAGAGGTAGGCACGGTCGAGGTCCGTGGCGGAGAGGGTGAGGAAGGAACGGACGATGTACTGCGCTTGCTGCTCATCGGTGACGCCGACCCACTTGCCCCACGGGCCGTCCGCGGGGGGGGGCTTGCTCGCGCTGTCGTAGCCGAACTCCGTCAGCCAGACCTCCTTGCCCGCGGCGTGGGTGTCGCGCCAGCGGAGGACATCGTCGATGGATTTGAGGAAAGCGATGGAAGGGTCTTCGGGGAACGATCGCCGCCAGGTCGGCCAGAGTTCCTTGAAGGCGTAAGCGTGCATGTTGACCACATCGTACAGGTCTTCGAGCCCCGCGACGGATGACATGGGCTTGCTCCACTCGTCCGTCTTTCCGGTCATCACGGCGCACGTGGCAATCTTCAGTTTCGGGTCGCCGGCGCGCAGGCCGCGGGCCATCCCTTCGAAGATGGCGCGGTACTGGGCCTCGGAATATTTAGAGGGTTCGTTGCCGATCTCGGCGGAGGTGATCAGAGGCGTCTTCGCCGACGGCCCGAGTGCGCGGGCGAAGGCTTCGCCGTAGGCGCGGGCCTCGGCGGCCGGGTCCTTCCACTTGTCCGCGCCCAGGTCGTCGAACTGCACGCACGCATCAACGTCAAAGCCGGACTTGACCCACGAGCCGTAGAGCGAGGACCAATCGACTCCATTGGCGGCCATGGGAAGCACCGTCGGCCGGGCGGGGTTTTCCTCGATGTCCCAGCGGATCGGATGGTAATCGCGGACGCGACGGCAGACGGGCGCGTAGAGATCGGGCTTGAACTGCACGGTGTGGGCGTTGAGGCCCATGAATTCCCGCATCGTCGGATGCGGCCGGGGGGCGGGCGTAGCCGGCGCGGAAGAATCCGGGGCCGCCCCGGCGGGATATGCCAAAATGCCAATCGCCGCCGCGATGAGGATCGCGGACAATGAGAGCATTCGGGCTGGGCGGAGGATCAGAGGATGCAATGCGGTGGTCATGGGTGAACACTACAACGCAACTCGTGCGTTTGGGCAACGGGAGGAAGACATGCTGCATGATGAATGCTGAACGCTGAATGAATGCACGAAATCCGAACGGCCGCTTAGTTTTCATCATTCTTTCATCATTCAGCGTTCATCATTTCTTCCGGTTGTCCTCAGTAGACAAGGACGTTTTGACCCAATCTCTCTTGGAGAATCACATGTTCAAGTTTCCCAAATCGGCGTTGGTCTTGGCGGCGGCAGTGACGGCGTTTGGCGTCGGCGGTTGCACCGAGAGTTCCGGCGCTCGCCCGGAGGCCGCCGCGACGGCGACGCCGAAGGCCCAGCACGGGCCCTATGTTCTTGCGAAAAAGATGCACGTCGGCGGAGAAGGGCGATGGGATTACATCGTCGCCGACCCCGATACAAAACTGCTCTACGTCTCCCGCCAGACACACACGCAAATCCTCCGTGCCGGTTCGGGTGAAGTCGTGGCTGACCTGAAAGACACGCCGGGCGTACACGGCGTCGCGCTTGTGCCGGAACTCAATCGCGGATTCACCAGCAACGGCAAGGGGAACTCCGTCACCATTTTCAACCTCAAGACCAACGCCGTCCTGGGCACGTCGAAAACCGGCGAAAACCCGGACGCCATTTTGTATGACCCGGCGAGCAAGAAGCTCTTCACCTTCAACGGCAAGAGCCAGGACGCGACGGTTCTTGACCCCGCCGCCGAGCCCGGGGCGGCGGCTGTCGCGACCATCCCGCTGGGCGACAAGCCCGAGTTCGCCCAGTCCGACGGGAAGGGCCATGTCTACGTGAACCTCGAAGGCAAGAGCTCCGTGGTGGAGATTGATACGAACGCAATGAAAGTGGCCAACACCTGGAAGATCGAAGGGGGCGACGGGCCTTCCGGCATGGCGATCGACGTCGCCCACCATCGCCTCTTCTGCGGCTGCGACAACGAAGTCATGGCCGTGGTGGACACGCAGACCGGCAAGACGCTCGCCACCGTCCCCATCGGCAAGGGCGTGGACGCCTGCGGCTTCGACCCCGGCACCGGCGAGGCCTTCGCCAGTTGCGGCGACGGCACGCTCACCGTCATCCGCGAAACGGCGCCCGGAAAATTCGAAGCCGTGCAGACCGTCAGGACGCGCCCCAGCGCCCGCACCATGGCGCTCGATCCGACCACCCACACGATCTACCTGCCGGCCTCGGAATTGGAAGAGCTCAAACCGGGCGAGAAGCGGGCGCAGTCGAAGCCGGGATCGTTCATGATCGTGGTGGTAGCGCCCGCACCCACAGCCGCAAAATAAGTCCCGGCGCGAATCCCCTGCCGTGGCACGGGCGGCCCGCCCGTGATTGGCCGCTATAGCGGCGGCTCCATGGGCGGGCCGCCCATGCCACGGCAAAGGCACAACACCAGCTTCATATTCCGCATTATTTCGAGTCGATGAGACGCCGGGGCCCGCACGATCAGGTGCGGGCCTCGGCTGTTTCATGGGCCATCAGGTGCAACACGTTTGCATAATGGTTGTCCCCACAGTCGGCGGACGGCGCACTGATTGTCTGCCGGGTGTACAAAGGGTGATCAGGCAAGGGGAGCATGTTGCGTAAATTGCTCAAAAACAGGGGTTATTCCGCCGGAAATGCTGGTACGCGCGTCGCTATTGGGGATGTGTCGGACTGTTACCTCGGAGACTTCTCGTGCATAAGGTGGTCGTCGAAAAGCCGTACGTGTTTGTGCCGCCGTACAAGGGGAAATTTTGGCCGACGGTGTTGCGCGGCGTGGCCCGGCGGCGGCTCAAGCGGAAGTTCGGGGTCGTGCAGGTCGATTGCCGCGGGCTCGAACATCTCGCGGCATCCCGCAAGGCCGGGCACGGCATTCTCCTCGCGCCCAACCATTGCCGGCCGTCCGACCCGTTTGTGATCGGGGAGATGGCCCGGCAGGCGAACATCCTGCCGCACACCATGGCCAGCTCGCACCTGTTCGCCAACGGTCGCGTGCAGACCTGGCTCCTGCGTCGCGGCGGCGTGTTCAGCGTCTATCGCGAAGGGATGGACCGGCAGGCGATCGGGGCGGCGATGGAGATCCTCGAATCCGCGGACCGACCGCTGGTGATCTTTCCCGAAGGCGTCATCACGCGCACCAACGACCGCCTCAATGCCCTGATGGACGGCACGGCGTTCATCGCGCGCGGGGCGGCGAAGAAACGCGCGCAGGCTTCGCCCGCAGGGCAGGTGGTTATTCATCCCGTGGCGCTCAAATACTTTTTCCGCGGCGACATTGAAGCCGCGGTCGGGCCGGCCCTCGACGACATCGAGCGCCGCCTCTCCTGGCGGCCGCAGCGCGGGCTGTCGCTGGCGCAGCGCATCGCGAAGCTCGGGGCGGCGCTGCTGGCGCTTAAGGAAGTCGAGCACCTGGGCGAGCCGCAGCAGGGAACTGTGGCCGAGCGGATCGACCGGCTGATCAACCATCTGCTCGTGCCCCTGGAACAGGAATGGACAGGCGGGAAGACCGACCCGACCGTCGTCGGACGTGTGAAGAAACTCCGCACCGCCGTGCTGCCCGACATGATTGAGGGAAAGGTGTCGCCCGAGGAGCGCGACCGCCGCTGGCGGCAGCTTTCCGACATGTACCTCGCGCAGCAGCTTTCGTGCTACCCGCCCGATTACCTCGCCTCCGCCCCCACGCCCGAACGCATGCTCGAGACGGTCGAGCGCTTCGAGGAAGACTTGACCGATGAGTGCCGGATTTACCGTCCGATGACGGTGAGCGTGCAGGTGGGCGAGGCGATCCCAGTAAGTCCCACGCGCGACCGCTCCGCCGCGGAAGATCCCGCGATGAGCGCGCTGGACAAGCAACTCCATGACATGATTGCGGGAATGAAATGATTACGCTTCAAGCCAAACTTCCGCCGGAAATTTTGCCTCTCGCAAGCGCTACGCCGCGTACCGCGAAGTCGGCGTGGTGGCTTCGGGCGGCGTTCGTGGCATGCGGGCTGGCCGCATGGTTCTGGACGCAATCGCTGATCGGCGGCCGTTCGCCCCAGGCGGACGGGGTGGGCGACGCCGTCCACCAATGGACCGCGCCGCTGCACGATTACCTCTTCAGTCATCCGAACGCTGGCAACGCACTGCTCATCGCAAGCTCGGCGGTCATCGACGCGGTCGCGCTGTTCCTCCTTATCAAGTCCATCTTCGGCGCGTCTCTGCGGCCGTTCCTGGGCATCCTGATGCTCTTCGCCTTGCGGCAGATTTGCCAAGGGCTGTGCGCCCTGCCGCCGCCCCAGGGAATGATCTGGCACGACACCGGCGTGCCGACATTGCTCGTGACGTACGGCGTCTCGACCGACCTATTTTTCTCAGGGCACACCGGCCTTGCCGTTTTGGGCGCGGTCGAACTCGCTCGAATGAACAAGAAGTGGCTCGGTGTCCTCGGGATATTGATCGCGCTGGGCGAGGCCGGAGCGGTGCTGGTTCTTCGGGCGCACTATACCATGGACGTGTTCACGGGAGCCGTGACGGCGCTATTGGTCGCAGGGCTCGCGGCGAAGATCGCGCCGCGGTTGGATGGATGGTTTGCGGACTTCGTTGGTCGACGCGTGTTCCACAAACTTGCGGAGGCACGTCCGTGATAGCGATGTCTTGAGTGGCATGGGGCGGGGGCGCCCGTGCTACGTAACATGGTGTTGCCGACAACTTTCTAGTAAATTAAGAATCGATGAAACGATACGTGCCTATCCTTCTTGGCGTTGCCGGCGTGTTCGTTGTCGGTTGTGTGGAAGTCCGAGACGTGTCACCTCAGGAGCTCTCCGGTTTTGCCGGTCGCGACACTCCTCTCAACAACGTTACCTATATCGGCAGTGATTCCGAGTATCACTATTTCCATCGCCAAGCCGGCAAGTCTCTGGTGGATTACAAAGTTCGACGATCCGAACTTACCCTTAATCGTATTTTCGTGAAGGGTAGTGGCGAGCCCTATGTCTGGCTTGCGAACAGCGCGGCGAAACCAGAAACTCGGCCATAGCGTGTAAGGAAATCGGCAGCCGAACCCATCTCATTTCTGCGGATACGCGGGCGGCAAGGGCGGGTGGCGCATGGCGGACGCGGGGGCGAGCGACGCGACTGGCACGGGGCGGTGGGGCATCCAGGCGGAAATCGGCGCGGGTTGGCCGCAGTCTACGCAGCGGATGGTGCCGAAGGATTGGCCGCAGCGGGGGCAGGACGCGCCGTGCTCGAAGGTGTCGAACCGCGCGCCGCAGCCGCAGGACCACAGCGCGCCCAGGGGCGGATGTTTCCCGCAGTTGGGGCAGGTCGCCTCGTCGCGGCGGGTGATACCGGGCGCGCCGAGCATCGCGCGGGCCAGCTTGATCGCGTTCCATGCCTGAAAGCCCATAAAGACCGCGATGAAACCGATCCAAGTGTCCTTCTCGCTGAGCGCGTAGAGCGCGACGCCAGCAGCGCCCAGGATGCCGATCGACGCGGCCACCAGAAGGCTCCATGCCGGGCCCGCCACAAACCAGAGCAGCGCCCGGAGAATCTGCCCGCCGTCGAGCGGATAGATCGGCAACAGGTTGAACACCAGCAGCCAGCGGTTTACGTACGCCATGCTCGCGAAGAGCATGTATAGGTCGCTTCCCTGGCTCTTCATCGCGTCGGCGGCAAAAAAGAGAATCGGGTAGAGGGCCACGTTGACGAGCGGCCCCGCCGCCACGCTCCAGAGCATGGGGGCCGGCCGGGCCGGCGGGCGGATGTACGCCGCGCCGCCGAGGGGCCAGAGCACGATCCGGTCCACCGTCCCCTTCACCGATCGGCAGGCCATCGCGTGGCCGAGCTCGTGGAGCAACACCATCGCCAGCACGAACAAGATTTCGATCACGTTCCACACCAGCGAGCTGTATACGCCGTTGCGCTGCTGCATTTCGTACAGCGCAATGAGGAACCAGCTCCAGTGCAGAAATACGGTGACGCCGAAAATGCGGAACAGCCGGATGCCCCCGGGAGTGGAGAGCGAAACCTGCCCGGCGTCCTGCCTCGATTGATATTGCAAAAGCCCCCGCGGCGGGGCGTTCGGCGGCGTTGCCTCTGGCAGCGGCGCGGATCGCCGCGGCGACCCACCGGGCTGCCAATCTCCCTCATCCCTCGGCATAACAAATCCTTTTGCCAAAGCTCCTGACGCCACGCAGATCCCCGGGCCGCCGGGTGCATGAGCACCGCGGCATTATCGGCACGTGGTAGGCTCGTGACAAGAATGGATTAGCTCGTAGCGGAAACGCCGGCGCGTGACAGTTTCGATGGGCTCTTTCTCCCTCCTCCGGTACTCCGGGGGAGGGCAGGGGTGGGGGGCGAGAAGGTTCAAAGGTTCGAGAGCTGAAGGGTTCAAGCGTTCCTTCAACCCTTGAACTCTTCTCCCAAGCCCCCTCCCTAACCCTCCCCCGGAGTACCGGAGGAGGGAATGGAAGACAGATCGCCGGGACCGTCACGCATCCTGTCAATGCCGTTCACGGAGGGATTGCATGTGGAACATCCACGCCCGGCTCTGGT
>JAQGHP010000267.1 GCA_028288775.1 Phycisphaerales bacterium
CGATTCCCAGGAACAGGCTGATGATCACGCAACCGACGCCGATCCAATTAACGCCCGGCGGACCATGGGGTTCCTGCAAACCAGCCCCCTGCGCGGAAACCAACCCCCCATACGTTGCAACCAGTAAGAGAAGCACGCCCAACCCGCAGAAGATCGCCTCCCCGAAAAACCACCATCGGACGAATGTGGCTCGCCAGTCCGCGGCGGAGAGCGCTGATCGCCCCACATCCCCGCCGACGTCACTCACAACGCCGCTCGCCGCGAAGGACCGGTCTCGCGTTCCCCCATTGGATTTGTCATCTTCCATGCAGGTATTAGGCACGAGGAAGAATGGCCGTTCAAGAGATACTTGCCGTGGAAATGAATGGGCTCGACTTTATTTCACCCCGCCCGTGCCCGACGGTGGCGGGTCAACTTGCTTTTCTTTCAGCAGTCGCCCGATCGCATCATCCAATTCCTCGACAGACATGGAGCCCTTGTGTCGGATGATTCCCTGCCGATCGAGAATGTAGTAAGTCGGCCAGCCGCCTATGTTGTAGCGTACCGCGAGGGGACCGTAGCCGCCGTCCCACCATGAGCGCCAGGTGATGTCGCCGCGGGTCGCGGCGGCTTTCGTTTTCTGGATGTCGTCTCCGCTTTGCACGCCGAGCATCACGAACGGATCGCCGGCATGGTCCTTGATCAAATCCCGATAGTGGACGTAGTTTGCTCGGCAGATGCCGCAATACTGATGATTGCCGAAATTGAGGACGACCACTTTCCCCCGGAAGTCACTGAGGTTCATCGCCCGGCCGAGAAGGTCTTCGCCTTTAATATCCGGCGCGGGTTTGCCGACGGCGAGATACGCCATCGCCGCCAGTTCCGACCTGGCGGCGGAACCCAGGGTGCCGCCGGCCGGTTGGCGGATGATGTCGCTATATTCGTCAACGACGCGCTTGAACAATTCGGCCGCCTCGGCATCGGCCTTCGCCAATGGCTCCTCGCTCACATCCGGTTTCACGGCGTAGCCGCCCGTGTCCGGCGACTTGAGGTACATCTCATAGCGGCGCAATTTATCTTCCGCCATTTGCCGCCGGAACTTCAGTTGGCGCGCCAGCCCAAAGCAAGCCAGTCCGCGAGTCTGGCGGTCGGGACTTTCCTTCAGTACCGCGCGGAACATCAATTCCAGCGGCTCAAAACGCTCCCCGTATAGCCCGTTCAGGTCCCGTAGAACGGCGGCGATGCGCGGGTCGGCCGCATAGCGCTGCGTGATTTCCCCCATCGCTTCCGCCGCCTCATTGTTGAAAAGGTTGTGCGCGACCACCCAACCGAGCGCTTCAATGGCGATGGAGCTACCGGCGTGTTCCCGCGCCAATTTTAAGAAGCGGGGAGCAAACACTTTATTCGGATCAGGCCGGGGCGGCCCCGGCTCTTCGATCACCAAGTGCCCATTCTCCATGCGGCTAACTGCCCCGACCGGAGACTTCGCTAATTCCTTGCGGGCCTTTTCATATTCCGAAATACACGCCTCGTATTGCGCCGCAAGGGTTGACTCCTCCCCGGCACCAGCCTCGCCGTGCGGTGCTCCGCGCAGACTCGACGTCACGACCAACAGGACCGCCAATACGCTGACTCCAAAATATTGGTGCATCGCGCGCACTCCTTCGATTGGTCCGCCTCTCTCCAGGCAACACTCTTGTGTCGATCCAGTTGGACCAGTTAGACGCACGAGCCGCGAATTGCTTACAGCGACGCCATTTATTGTTATCCGGGCGAGGGCCGATCACATATCATTACAATCATGACGTCCGTAGCCGATCTCCCCCCGCTCGACCGCCATACGGTCCTTCGAGGAGCCTCGTGGGAGGACTACGAGCAGATCCTCGATAGGGTTGGGAACGGATCGACCCGGGTCACTTACGCTCGCGGGAGCATCGAGATCAGGTCGCCGCTACCTGAGCATGAGAGGCCCAAGCGGGCCATCGGGCGTTTGGTGGAGAATCTGACAGTCGAGGTCGGCCTTCCCCTCCAGGCATTTGGTTCAACAACCTTTCGCCGCAAGGACAAGCAAGCGGGCTTGGAACCCGATGAGTGCTTTTACATTCAGAACGAGGCGAAGGTCCGGGGCATGACGCGGTTCGAGCCGAAAATCCATCCGGCTCCCGATCTTGCGATCGAGGTCGATGTCTTGAGCCAATCCATCGCGCGCGAGCCCGTCTATGCGGACCTGGGCGTGCCGGAACTCTGGCGGTACTGCGATCAGCGGATCGCGATCCGCATCCTCGGCAAGGACGGAACGTACGCCGACGCCGACAGGAGTGCGGCGTTCCCGTTTTTGCCGATGGACCGGTTCGAACAATTCCTGGCCCGAATGCTCTCGGAAGAACAGAACGGCGTGATTCGCGAATTCCGGGAGTGGGCACGCTCGCTGCCCCGCTGATTGCCCTGCGAGACCGACTCCCTACCCCATTTCCTTCCGGATCGCCTTCTCAAGGTGATACCTGCGCTTTTCCAACGGCGGGGCATTGCGCCCGCCGGCTCGGAGTTCCTCGCAAAGGGTTGTGTATTCGCCCTGCCGATCACGATCGGCCAGAAGCTCCGCGTACAGCGCGTTCGCCCGCCGGGTGAACTCCAGATCCGGCATGTGGGCGTCGATGTACGCGCACCCGAAGGGCGAAACCGCGTGGATCGTGCAGCGGCCCGCCTTGAGAAACCGGCAAAAACCGTTGGCGCCCGGGGAAGGGACCAGCGTCGGCAAAGACACCACGCGCGACTCCATCCTCACCTTCGCCCCGTCGCTGGCCAGCAGACATTCGTCCGCGAATCGGCGGACGTCGTCGTACCCCAGATGGGCGGCAATAACCGGCAAGTCCCGCGGAGCCAGCGCGCCGGGCATGTGCTCGCAGTTGATCGTGCAGAGACGGCACGCGCACTTCGTGCGCCCGAAAGGGTACGGCGGCTTCGGAGAGTCAGCCGGCACTGGCGGGTCGGAGTTGGGCACAAGAACTCATCCGGCTATGCGCCCGCGACGCCGCCGGGCAGAACGCCGGAGCGCCGGCGGACGAGCAACGCGCCCCCCGCCGCCGCGGCGATCATCGCGTAACTCCCCGGCTCGGGAAGCGGGGTGAAGCTTGCCTGAAACGTGCCGTCGGCCACCCCATCGCTGAAATGGGTCACCTGGGCGGCGGAACCCATGAGCGTGATCGCGGACGGCGTCTGCGCGAGGAGGTTGCCGAAGTCGGTCACCACCTGCGAGTCGGGCGTCACCAGCAGCGCATCGGCCAGTTGCGTTTCGGAAATGCCGGGAAACATGGTCTCGAACGATTGCCCAGTGCTCGCCGAGCCGTCCGCGAAGCTTACAAAGACCCCGCCGGAAGCGTCCCGGCCGAACACCGCGTAACGGTCAAAGGACTCGGTGACGGGAACGTCAAACGTCGCCGGTGCCGGCCCCGCCGGCAGGCTCTTTCCCCACTGGAACATGACCAGCGGCGGGCGGTGCAGGTCCGCGTCCACGAGCGCGACAAAATGAGGAGAAGCGCCCGGACTGACCAGATCGCCCTTCGTATAAACCGTCGTTGCCGACGCGCCCGAGACCGCGCCAAACACCCCCGCAACCGCCGCGGCTAGCGCGGCATGCCGACTGTTAAGTTTTCGCATTCCATGCCCTCTCAAGTGAATTGATCGCCGCATCCTACCGACGCATCGATTGAAAATATAGACAATTCCGGATCGGTCCGTGCAAGGGACTCAAGCCGGGAAAGTCACTTCTTTGTTGCAAACTATCGAACTTTCTTTATTGTTTGTTGGATCACTTGCAGTGGCTGTCGCGCCCTGCCGCGGTGCGTACGCCCCTTCATTTCTGCCTTTTCAGGAGGAGGACAGATGAGAAATGCATTTTTCGCGCCCGTCGTGGCCACGGCTTTTGCCCTGGCCGGTTTTCTACACCCCGCGAACAGCAGCGCGGACACGTTTTATGTGACGGATTCGGGCCAGGGAACCATCGAGCAATTTACGTCGGCGGGGGCCGGCACTCTGTTCGCCAGCGGGTTGAGCCAGCCTTACGGCGTCGCGCTCGACAGCTCCGGCAACGTCTATTCCGCCAACGGCGGCAGCGGCACGATCACCAAGTTCACCCCCGGAGGCTTTCAATCCACCTTCGCCACCGGCTTGTTCGGCGGCTCCTACGGCCTGGTCATCGATAGCGCGAACAACGTCTACGTGGCCCAAAATGGCGCGAACACGATCGAGAAATTCACGCCGGGCGGCTTTCATTCGACCTTTGCCAGTACCGGCTTGAGCGGACCTTACGGCCTGGCCGTCGACAGCGCCGACAACATTTACGCGGCCAACGTCAGCAACAATACGATCGAGAAGTACACGCCGGGAGGCGTCGCCACATTGTTCGCGAGCACGGGCTCCGACAGCCCCCTGGGCGTGGCGGTCGATACTTCCGGGAATGTCTTTGCGACCCTGGTGAGCGGCAACATCGAGAAATACACGCCGCTGGGCGTCGGGTCGCCATTCGCCACCGGCAGCTTAAACGGCGCAACGGGAATGTCATTCGACAGCGCGGGAAATCTCTACGCCGTGGTCAATGGAAGCGCTTCGGTCCGCGAATACACGCCCGGCGGCTTTGGCTCCTTCTTCTCGAACACGGGCCTGAGCAATCCAAGGTTCATCGCGACGCTACAAACCCCCGAACCCGCTTCGCTGGGCCTGCTGGCTTTCGGCGGACTGATGCTCTTGTCGCGACGGGTTGCTCGCCGGAGTTATCGGAAGGCCGCACTGCCGTAATACCGTGGAATCGCTTATTTCAGCGGGTCCCGCTCTCCGCGCCAACATTCGGCCCTGATACGGGTGCGGACGCCACCTCAAACCCACGCGGCGGCCGGGCGAGCAGGCGCGCCGTCGCCTTGCCCCACGCGAAATTGATGGCCACCGCAGTCAAGAAACCCGTCGCCGACCCGAGGATTATTCCGACCGGCAATATAACTCGCCACGGGAGGGTGTCGTGCATCAATTGGGAGAGCAGCGCGAGGCCGCCGATGCCGGCGGGGATTCCGATCAAGGAGCCCGACAGCAAAAAGAAAGTTCTGAACGCCGCCGACACGCTGCGCCGGGCCACGCCGGTGAGGATGGAGATCGACACGACCCCGAATGCCGTGAGAAGCACGAGCGCGCCCCCTACTATTGCCGCAACGAAGAGAACCGTCAGAAAAATCAGCGCGACGACACACAGAATAAATATCACCACCAAGAAGACCCCCGGCGCAAAGTCGTCGCCCGGGGCAGCAACCGGCGAAGCCGAACCGCCCGGACCTGAAGCCCCGGCGGCATTGGCAACTTGAGCCGAGGCCGTCGCGGCGAACAGAAGTGCCGCGAGGATCGATGCCCACACTAATTTCATATGCGCTCTCCCCATGCATGTGACCGCGCCGGCAACGAAGCGATACCTGCGGCTTTGTCGCGTCCAATCCTGCGGGCGTGGCTTATTCACGAAAATACCGAAAGGCCGCAGTCGGAACAAGCAAAACGGGGCCGACCTGACATGTAGGGTGGGTGTACTCGCCCACCGCGTAGCGAAAATGGTGGGCGAGTACACCCACCCTACATGCTTACGCGCCTTACTCGATCAGCATCGCATCCCCATAGCTGAAGAACCGGTAGTTGCTTTTGATGGCAATGTTATACAAGCGACGTTGCTCTTCCAGCCCCGTCATTGCCGCGACCAAGGCAATGAGAGTGCTTCGCGGCAGATGAAAATTCGTCACAAGCGCGCCGACGTGCCGGAAACGGTACGGCGGGTAGATGAAGATCCCGGTCTCGCCGGTCTTCGCCTCGAAGGCTCCGTCGGAGCGCTGGCTTTCCAGGACGCGGGCGGACGTCGTGCCGATGGCGACGATCCGGCGGTCTTCGGCCTTGGCGCGGTTCAGGGCATCCGCCGCCTCTGGGGAAATCGAGTAGGACTCCACGTGCATCGTATGGCCTTCGAGCGTGTCGGCGGTGACGGGCTTGAACGTGCCCATTCCGACGTGCAGCGTG
>JAQGHP010000270.1 GCA_028288775.1 Phycisphaerales bacterium
AGAAGCCCGCGGAGCGCCAGGGTGAGCCGTTCGCCACCCTTTTCGTACGCGTCAATAAAACTACGGTCCATGACTTATCGCCTCGGCACGGTGTTGAGCATCTGGTTGACGGAATTGGCGTCGCGGAGAACCGCGAAGAGGGCGAGGAGCCCGCAGGCCAGCAGGAAGAAAAATAACCCGCCGCACACGCGGCCCCAACGCCGCTGGCCCTGGGCGCTAATCGTAAGGCCCCAGGTGATGCCCGCGGTCCAGAAGCCGTTGGCGGTGTGGTAGCACGAGGCGAGGATGCCGATCGGGTAGATCAGGTATGCGGTCACCCAGCTCGCATTGATGTGCCGCACGGTGGATGCGGTGGCGTGCTCGGGGTCGAAGGCGAGCTTGCTGCTCCAGAACACACCCTTCATCCCCAGCACGTGGAAGGCGATGAAGAACACGAGGACGATCGCGCTGATCCGCTGAAAGGTGTAAAACCAGTTCTTGACGTAGGGATAGCGCTGTACGTTCGGCTCGGCGGTGAACGTGATCCAGGTTCCGTACACGCCGTGATAGAGGATCGGCAAATAAATGAACAGCCACTCGACCGCCAAAAGGAACGGCAGGCTGTGAATCTTATCGACCTGCACCTGGTACACATCCCGCGACGAGTAGCCTTGGATGAGCGCCGCGTTCACGATCAGATGCACGACGAGGTAGCCGCCAAAGATAATGCCGGTAAGCGAATGCAGCCGTCGGAGCAAAAAGTGATGCCGCCCGCCGAGAAGAGGAAGGGTCATGTCGCTGCTGGTCGCCGTGGTCACTAACGATTCCTTTCCGTGAATCTGAAGGCGGGGGATTATAGGGAGGGGAGTCGGGATGCAAAAGGGGGAGGGCCCAGTGCTGAGTGCTGAGGGGCAATGTACATACCGGGGACATGGTTATTAGAGCCAGTAGCGTTCAGTTCAAGGCTCATTTTTTGCCGATTGTACCGTCCCACATTCCGGGCATTGGCCTGGCGTGGCGTGGAGGTCATAGCCACACTTCGCACAATTCCCTTTGGCGGGCGATTTTGGCCAGAAATATGCCATGGTGTAGAACGCCACTACGAAGATAACGAGAGCAACCACTGGCACGACGACGAAACCCAACCAGCCACTAGGAGGCCACAACACCCACCAGAGCGGGATACCGCCAATGCAGAGTTCTGCCAGGAACTTTCCGGCAGTATTGAGACCATTTGGGAGCGGCTCTCGACTCATTAACTTATTTTACCGCGCGCAAAAATAAACCGCCCGCAGGCAGTTGGTCGGATCAGTGTATCGGCGCGACGGGTTGCAGGTGCCCGGCGACGCCGTCCGTCGCCAGCGTTTCCAAGGTGACCGATCGGGCGATGTCGAAATCACCGACGCGGGTTCTTCGGAGTTCGGTGAGGTGGCCGCCTACTTGCAACGCGGCGCCCACGTCTCGGGCGATGGCGCGGACGTAGGTGCCTCGGCCGCAGTCGATTCTTACGCGGGCGAAGGGCCATGCGTAATGCAATAATGTAATCGCGTAAACTTTGACGAGGCGGGGCGCGAGGTTGACTTCGCCGCCTTTGCGGGCGATGTCGTAGGCCCTTCGGCCGCCGACTTTCAGGGCGCTGAAGACCGGGGGACGCTGGGTGATTTCGCCGACCAACGCGGCGAGCGCCGCCGCGACTTCGCCTTCGCCCGGCGGTTTGCAATCCGGGACGGGTTGCTCAGGGGATTCGGGATCGTCCGTTTCCGTCGTCGCGCCGAGTTTGATGACCGCCTCGTACTGCTTGGGCGCGTCCATCAGCCGCTCGCAGGATTTGGTGGCCTTGCCCACGAGCAATAGCAGCACGCCCTTGGCGAACGGGTCGAGCGTGCCGGCGTGGCCGATCTTCGTGCCGCGCGGCAGCAGCCGCTTCACGCGGCTCACCGCGCGGGCGGACGAAATGCCCGCGGGCTTATCGAGCGCGATCACGCCTTCGGGTTTGTGAGGTGCGTCCATGCAACGGGCAAGGATCGTGCATCGGGGCGGCGGGGTCAAAGCGTCAAGGGGAATCGGCCGCCCAGATTCTTCTTTCCCCTGATTCCAAACGGGGCATGTATTCGCTATGCTCCGCCTCGAATATTGCGAATCGGAACGACCACGCAAATTGACCAGAAGGGCATATGGTCTGGGATAAAACTGAAATTCTCAAGGCGTTAAAAAAACTCCACAAGCAGGGCGTCGATCTTTCCTACAACGCTCTGGCGGTGCGGCAGCAGTCGCTCGTGTCGGCCGCGGCTTACCATTTCGGCTCCTATCGCAAGGCGGTGGAGAAGGCGGGGATCGATTACACGGACGTCATCCGGCGACCACGCTGGACCAAGGCCGCGATCATCACCCTCGTCAAAGTGGCCAAGCGCGACGGGGACGACCTGCACTGGTCGGCGGTGACCAAGCGGCGCGACGAGCTGGGGAAGGCGGCGTTCGCGTCGCTGCAGCCGCGGCTCTTTGGGAGCTGGGACCGCGCGCTCACCGGCGCGGGGCTCGACGCCGACGAGGTCAACCGCTACCGCAAGTGGGACAAGGACACCATCAGCTTCGAGCTGCGCCAGCGGCACCGCGAGCGCGAGGCGCTCAACAGCGGCTCGCTCCAGCACGAGGAGCCGGGCCTGCACGCCGCGGCGGTGCGACACTTCGGCAGCTACGACGCCGCCCTCCGCGCCGCCAAGCTGGACCCGGACAAGCTCCGCCAGCGCCGCGCCTGGACAAAGCCCGGCGTGCGCGAGGCGCTCAAGGTCGCCAGCCGAGCCGGCCAGCATCTAAGCGACTCCTCCATCCGCCGCGACGCCCCGGCACTGTACGGCGCCGCCGTCCGCCTCTTCGGCTCCTTCACCGCCGCCCGAACTGCGGCGGGCATCAAATGGAAAAAATGAAGAGATTTGCGATTGCCGATTTGCGATTCGCGGTTGAAAGGCAGATTCCGCCGGCGGCGCCGAGATTGCGGATCCGAAATCTCGAATTTGAAATCTGAGATTTGAATTTCTTCCAATCGCAAATTGCAAATCCGCAATCGCAAATCCCTCTGGACTCCGCGCCTTTTCCGTTAGAATCGAGCGCATGTCCGACGACCATCCTTCTCGTCCGCGCATCATCAGCCCCGACACCCTCCGCGGCGACCCCCAGGACCGCACGCCCCCCGGCCAAAAGCTCACCAGCAAATGGCCCGTGCTCCATCACGGCAAAGTCCCGCAGATCGACCCGTACGATGGCGGATGGCGGCTCAAAATCTTCGGTCAGGTCGAAGAGCCGTATGAAATGGACTACGAACAGCTCCGGGCAATGCCCGCGATCGACGTCGTCTGTGACATGCACTGCGTCACGCACTGGACACGCCTCAACAACACCTTCACGGGCGTCCCGACGAAAAGCATTCTCGAGCGCGCCAAGCCCAAAGCCTCCGCCCGCTTTGTGATGTGCCACAGCGAGGCGGGGTTTACGGTCAATGTGCCGCTAAAGGAATTTCTGGCCGAGGACAGCATCCTGGCCTACCAGTGGGAAGGGAAAGATCTGACTCCCGAGCACGGTTGGCCGCTCCGCGGGCTGGTCCCCAGGCTCTATCTCTGGAAAAGCGCCAAGTGGATTCGAGGCATCGAGCTCCGCGCCACGGATGCCCCGGGCTTCTGGGAACAGGGCGGTTACCACATGCATGGCGACCCCTGGAGCGAAGAACGGTTCGGTTGGTGACCTCGCGATTCGCGCCGAGTGCTGTCCCCGCGTAGCGGCTGGACCGAAGGTCCGCCCTCCGAGCGCTCCGGCCCACGTCGACTTGCATCAAGCCCATTGCAATCCCCTTTCCCCTCTCGACAATTCTCGAAAGTGAACACCCCGCGCCGATTCAGCAGCTTTCTGGTTGTAACTTGGCTGCTCGCACTAGCCGTTGCGTTTTCGATCGACCGCGCCGTCGCGGAATGGGTAAAGACAGCCGTCCCGATCGATAAGCGCCAGCATCTGACAAAGCTCGTCATCGAAACCATCAAGCTCCCGGGCTGGGGCTGGTTTACGCTGGGCGTGGCAATTCTGCTGGGCCTCTTTCATCGCCGGCGTTGGTACGGGGCGGCGGGCCTCGCGCTTAGCGCCGTCGCGGTGGGCGTCACATACGGCCTGATAAAATGGACGGCCGGCCGGCACCGACCGGTGAAGGGGATCGCGCCGTTCGTTTTCAAGCCGTTCCCCGGCGGACTCACCGGATTGTTCAAGGAAGAAGCCTTGTGCTTCCCCTCCGGACACGCCTTGCTCTCCTTTGCGACGGCCGCTTCGCTGGCCGTGTTGCTGCCGCGGTGGCGCTGGGCGTTCTTCGCAGTCGCCGCGGCAGTGGGGGCCGAGCGCGTTCTGGAAAACGCGCACTACGTCAGTGACGTAGTCGCCGGCGCAGGGATGGGAACGCTACTGGGATGGCTGATTACCCGCACGGTCCTCGCGATCCAAAAAGCAAATGGCGATGGTGCGCCGGGCTCGCCCCCTGCCAATGAGCATACGTCCGATTCTCTCACCCAATAATTCCGATTCAATCCGCCGCGCCGCTCGCAACCGCGCGAGTTCGCCGTAGAATGCGACGCACGCATGAGCGAAGCCCCGTATTTGTCGCTGGTCATCCCCGCCTATAACGAGCAGGAGAACATCGAAGAACTCCTGCGCCGCGTCGGTTCGGCCCTGCCCGTCATGGGCAAGCCCTTCGAAGTCATCATCGTTGACGACGGCAGCTCGGATGACACGCCCGCGCTCCTAAGTAGCGCGATGGCTGATCGCCCGTGGCTGCGCGTCCTCCGCATGCAAGGCAACGGCGGGCAGAGCAGCGCCTTCGACGCCGGCTTCAAAGCCGCACGCGGCCAAGTCATCGCAACCATCGACGCCGACCTTCAGAATGATCCGGAAGAAATCCCCCGCCTACTCCCGATGCTCGACGGCTTCGACATGATCAACGGCTGGCGGCAGTCGCGTCAGGACAACGCCCTCCGCCGGGTTGAATCGCGCATCGCCAACCGTATCCGCAACTGGCTCAGCGACGAGACCATCAACGATTCCGCCAGCAGCCTCAAGCTCTACAAGCGCCACTGCCTCGACGGCATCCACCTCTACCGCGGCATGCACCGTTTCATGCCCACGCTGGTAAAAATGCGCGGCTACACGGTCAAGGAAGTCCCCGTCAAGCATTCCCCGCGCTTCGCCGGCACTGCCAAATACGGCCTGCGCAATCGCGCCTGGCGCGCGTTCGTAGATTTGCTGGCCGTAAGGTGGATGAAGAGTCGCCACATCCGCTACGACGTCGCGGAGGTGCGACGACCGGCTGACGGCGCATCCGCCTGACGTGGCATGGGCGGCCCGCCCATGGGCCGCGGTACACCGCGACGTTCGATCGGTACTCCGATCGAAGAAAGCAATATGGGGCAGAGCCGGGGGCGGGTGTGCCACACAGTGCTCCGGCGGGATACCGCCGCCACGGGCGGGCCGCCCGTGCCACGGGAGGCGCATGTCGATTGCACGCGAAATGATCTCCGCTAGACTATCCGCAACATTTTCGCACCAAAATGTTTAGGTAGGGTGCCGGGTTTCCGCGGCGTGGCGTGAGGCCGCTTTTCAGTCCGCATTAGGAAAAATACTATGATCGGCGCATCCAAATCCGTCGCTCCCGCACATGGGCCCCATGCTCTGGCGTTAGGGGTGGAACACATCCCGGCGACCGTCTACGGCTCTAGCGCGCAGGCCAGCCGGGCCGTCGCGCATGAGATCGCGGCACTCATCAACCTCAAAGCCGCACGCGGCGAAAAGACCGTGCTCGGACTCGCCACCGGCTCGACTCCGACGGGCGTGTACGACGAGCTCATTCGCCTGCACGAGGAGGAAGGGCTTTCCTTCAAGAACGTTGTTACGTTCAACCTCGACGAATACTGGCCGATGGACCCGGAAAACCTCCAGAGCTATCGGCGGTTCATGCGGGAGCACCTGTTCGACCATGTTGACATCCTCCCGCAAAACGCCCACGTCCCCGATGGAACCGTGCCGCTGGAGAAAGTCGCGGAGTTCTGCCAGGAGTACGAGCGCAAGATCCGCGACGCCGGCGGCCTGGATTACCAGATCCTGGGCATCGGCCGCACGGGCCACGTCGGCTTCAACGAGCCCGGCAGCCCGCGCGACAGCCGCACGCGACTCATCACGCTCGACCGCGTGACCCGCATGGACGCCGCCAGCGACTTTTTCGGCGAATGGAACGTCCCGCGCAAGGCCATCACCATGGGCGTGGAGACCATCCTCTCCGCCCGCACGGTCGTGCTGCTGGCCTTCGGCGAGCACAAAGCCGGCGTCATCCGCCGGGCGGTGGAAGGGGAAATTTCCTCCACGGTCGCGGCCAGTTATTTGCAGCAGCATCCATCCGCCCGGATCGTCCTCGACACGGCCGCGGCATCCGAGCTCACACGATTTAAGACGCCATGGCTCCTGGGTTCATTGGAGATGTTCGGCCAGAAGTGGGACGCGAAGACGACCCGCACCGCCGCGACGTGGCTGGCAATGACGGTGAAAAAGCCGCTGCTCAAGCTCACGGACGAAGACTACAACGAGCACGGCCTGCAGGAACTGCTCAGCCATCGCGGGTCGGCCTACGACATCAACATCGAGGTGTTCAAGGCCCTGCAAAACACAATCACCGGCTGGCCCGGCGGAAAGCCCGCGCAGCCCGTGCGACACATTCCCAACCCCACGCACTACAACCCGTGGATCAGCCAGCCGATTGAAACCCCCGGCCCCGCCCCCATCGACGACAACGGCGCAGGGTCGGCGGTCTTCCCCAAGCGCGTGGTCGTCTTCAGCCCGCACCCGGATGACGATGTGATCTCCATGGGCGGCACCTTCATCCGGCTGTGCGAGCAGGGGCATGACGTGCACGTGGCCTACCAGACCTCGGGCAACATCGCGGTCTGGGACGACACCGCCGTGCGGCACGCGGATTTCGTCGCGGAATTTTCCCGCGCCTTCAACCTCGGCCCCGAGCGTGCCGACGCGATCGAGCAGCACGTGATCAACTTCATCCGCAAAAAGCAGCCCGGCGAAGTGGACAGCACCGAGCTTCAACAGATCAAGGGCCTGATTCGCCGAACCGAAGCCCGCGCCGGCGCACGCTATTCGGGCGTGAGGCCCGAGAACATTCACTTTTTGGACATGCCGTTCTACGAAACGGGCCGCGTCCGCAAGAAGCCCCTGGGGGAGGCGGACATCAAGATCATCATGGACCTGCTGGAGAAAGTGCAGCCGCACCAGGTGTACGCCGCGGGCGATCTCTCCGACCCGCACGGCACCCACCGCGTCTGCCTCGCGGCGATCATCGAATCGATCCGCCGATTGAAGGACCGTGAGTGGATGAAACAGTGCGACGTTTGGCTCTATCGCGGGGCATGGCAGGAGTGGGGCGTGCATGAGATCGAAATGGCCGTGCCTTTGAGCCCCGACGAGGTGCTGCGCAAGCGCATCGCAATCTTCAAGCACGAAAGCCAGAAGGACAAAGCCCTGTTCCCCGGCCCCAACGACCCGCGCGAGTTCTGGCAGCGCGCCGAAGACCGCAACCGCCACACCGCCGAGCTATATGACAAGCTAGGATTGGCGGAGTACGAGGCAATCGAAGGATACGTGCGGTGGCGCGACGACGGGATGCATGCTTGAGGACAGGGGAGGAGCCAGAAGCCAGGAGCCAGTAGAAGACGGGCATGCAGCACGTTTCGAGGTTGCCATCGGCCCGGTCGTCAACTAGGTAGACTTTTCCATGAACATCCAAGGCCACGACATCGCCGTTTGCAGTTGGTCGCTCCAGACGAAGGGAATGGAAGAACTCGTCACGAAGGTGAAAGAGCTTGGCCTCGGGCACGTGCAGCTTGCGCTGGGGGAGCTGGTGCAGTTCGACGCGGGGCGACGGAAGGACGAGTTGGAACATCTCCGCCGCTCGGGTATCGCGCTGACCGGGGGGATGATGGCTTTTGCCGGTGAGGATTATTCGAGCATCGAGCGCATCCGTCAGACCGGCGGATTTGTGCCCGATACGGAGTGGCCGCTTCGGAAAAAGCTAACGATCGAGGGGGCGAAGCTCGCGAAGGAATTGGGGATCAGGACGATCACTTCACACGTCGGCTTCGTCCCGCCGCCCGGGGATTCCAATTACCGGGCGATCGTCAGTCGGATTCGCGAATTGGCGTCGGCGATGGCGAAGCAGGGCGTGGACCTGCTGATGGAAACCGGGCAGGAACCCGCCGGGGAATTGCTGCATTTCCTGGGGGACGTTGACTCGCCGAACGTACACATCAACTTCGACCCCGCGAACATGATTCTTTACGGCGCGGGCGACCCGATCAACGCCATTCAAATCCTCGCCCGCCACATCCGCCACGTCCACGTGAAGGACGGCACGCCCTCCGCCAAGCCCGGCGTCGAGTGGGGCGAAGAAGTGTCGTTTGGTACCGGCCGCGTCGGGCCGCGGCAGTTCATCCAAGCCCTCAAACAGGCCGGCTACACCGGCCCGCTTGCCATCGAGCGCGAAGCGGGCACCAGCCGCATGGCCGACGTCCGCGCCGCCGTCGAGGCGTTGCGTGCGGCATCCGTCTGAACCACAAGTACGCGCCCGCTTAAATGCCGATGTCGTGCCCGTAGTACCGCATGAGCATTTTTCCCGTTTCAGATTTCGCAAGCAGCAGCACCACGCCAAGGACCACGTAGAGCGCGCCGATCGTCCACGACGCCGCGGGGCTGATGCGGTAGTACGGGTTGTCGCGGCCATGGGGGCGGAGCGTCGCCCGGATGCGCGGGACGGCGAAGAAGAGTACGAGCAGCAGGATAAAATTAATGCCGTGGTAGTACCACTGCGCGAAGAACCAGACGACGAGCCCCGCCAGCCCGAGCATCCAGATCCACGGGCTCACCGCCGCGGTGATGCGCCCGCCGTCCAGCGGGGGGACGGGCAGGAGGTTGAAGAGGTTGAGCACAAACCCGAAGTAGGCGAGCTCCAGCACCAGCGGCGTATGCATCGCCGGCACGTAATGGTAGAGGCCGTAGCAGATCAGTGCCCCGACCGTTCCGGTGAGCGGCCCGCCGATGCCGACGATCGCCTCCACCTTCGCGTTGGGCGGGTTTTGCCGCAGGTTGATGAGCGCGCCAAGGAAGGGGATAAAGATCGGCGGGCTGGCGCTCAATCCGTAATACCACATCGCCAGAACGTGGCCCATCTCGTGGACGAGCATCAGCCCGACGAATCCCGCCGCGAAGCGCCAGCCGCCATCCAGCAGGTACGCGTAGACCACGATGCTCAGCAGCATCGACCCGACCGTCTTGGCGACCGCCAGCGGTAAGGGGTCGTTTTCGCGCTGCTCCCGCGGCAGAGCGGGCGGTGCAACCAGTGGAATGGCTTCGACCGGCATGCCGGCGGACAGTTGGCCGATCCGCTGATGGATCTCCGCATACGGCCGCGAGTCCGGCGGCAGGAGGTCCAGCGCCTGCCGCCAAAGCAGCGCCGCGGCAAGCGGGTTCTGCTCCTCAGCCCGCATTGCTTCGCCAGCCAATGCGTTGAGCCGGTCCATATGGACCAGCCCGCCGCAATTCGTGCAGACAAGCATCCCGGCGGGTAGCGTGGTCCCACAGTGCGGGCAAGCTACGGTCGGCCCGGCCGCGGCCGGCGCAGCCGAATACGCGGGGGTGAAAGGAAACGGACGCGAAACATTTTGATTATCCAAGCGGTCACCTCACCGCAATCCTAGGCGCGACCGTTTCACGGGGTTTGTAACCGGCGACGACGATTTTAGGCGGAACCGAACGGAAGTGACCGCGAATGAAGGCATAGTAGCGTCGCGACGGACGGGAAGCAGTTTGCGTCGGGAGCTAGTTACGCCATCCCGCATTACCCCCGGGAATCGGCAGCGGCGGCGGGATCCACTCCCGTCGCCTGAAGATGTCGCGTGTCACCAGCCACAGCAGAGAGCCGCCGATGCCCAGCATGATCAGCGGCGCAATGAGAATCGCCACCTCCTGGAAACCCACCCCCGGTTGCAGTAGGGATTGGGACGGGTCGGCCGGATCATAATGGACCATCACCCTCGCGCCCGTCGCCAAACTGCCCAGAGCTTGTATTGCACCGTCGCGGTCGTCCCATTCTCCGTCGGAAGTGCGGATGCGATTCCCGGTGTAAGCGGTGCCGGCGACGCTGTAGTCGTAAGCGACTTCAGTCTTGTACTTCGGTTTGAATTCGCCGATCTCCACCACTCCGGCATGAGTGATCAGCCCGGGCACGGCGGGCCAGTTCGCATTGGCCCGGGCTTGAAGAAAGATTCGGAAAAGAAAATAACCCGATACTGGGGCGCCCAACGAGAACAACAGACCCCAGACGATCATGCCGACGCGGATGATGGGAGAGAAGGATTTCTGCCCGTTCATAGAGCCGTCGTTATAGCAGATAACGAGGGCCGGCGCAGCGGGGTCGCCCACCACCCGCTTGCGGATTTTCGAAGACGGTAGGCGGGTACTCCGCGCAAACGCGCGACTTAAATGCGCCCGGCGTATTCCCGGATCGTCTTCTCGAACCCCGCCGGCTCCCAGCCGAAGTCGGCGACGAAACGGGACAACTCCGCCGTGCCGTCCTCGCGGCCCATGATGACCTGTTCACGATTGAACGGCAGCAGGCCCGGCGGAACGATGTGCGTCAGCATCCGCGCGTACCATGCGGGGATCGCGAGCGCAGGGCGCGTTTTGCCGGCGATGGCCAGGGCGGCGATGGCGTGCATCTGGGGCCAAGTCAACCGCTGGTTGCCCGCCACGGGATAAATCTCGCCGACGGTTTTTGGATTTCCGATCGCTTCGACGAATGCACGCGCGACGTCATCGACATGGACGGGCTGGATCTGCACCGCGCCGTCGCGGCCGAGCAGGCCGCCGCCAAAGTAGGGCATAAAGAAGAACGGCGGCTTGCGGCCGCGGGCCCAGCCGGCCTCCATTTGCGTGAACTCGCCGCCGGGGCCGTGGATGAGCGACGGGCGGAGGATCGTCCAATCGAGGCCGCTCTTCACCAGATATTGCTCGGCCTGGTATTTGGTTTGATGGTAGACGCTGGCCGCCCCCGGCCGCGTGCCCAGCGCGGACATGTGGATGAATCGCTGAATGCCATTGCGCCGGGCGGCGTCGATCACGTTCTTCGCACCGAGGAAATGGATTCGCTCGAATGTAACGCCCTCGGCAGGCTTCTCCCGGATTATTCCGACGAGATGAATGACGGCCTGGCAATCGCGGAGCCCTTCGCCCAGGGCGGCCGCGTTGAAAAGTTCACCGGCGACGACCCGCACGCGGCTGTCTTCCGCCTTCAACTTCCCGCGATGAGTGAGTGCGGTAACCGGGTGATCGCGCGAGAGAAGCTCGGCGACAACCGCCGACCCCACGAATCCACTCGCTCCGGTGACGAAAACACGAGGCTGCATGAATCAATACCCTTCTGATCGAACGCGGCACCATTTTCCCGAGGCCGGGCCGGGGTTTCGGCCCATGGTCGAAATCCGTAAGATGCGGCAACACGAACTGAAAGCGCATGCCCGGCCCCACTCCAACCATTCTCCGCCTCGGCACCCGCGGCAGCTTACTAGCGCGCACGCAGAGCGGGATCGTCGCCAAGGCATTAGAACATGCCTTCCCCCATTTGCGGGTGGAACTCGTCATTTTAAAAACTTCCGGCGATCAAATCACCGAGCGCCCGCTCCATGAGGTCGGCGGCAAGGGGCTGTTCACCAGGGAACTGGAGCTGGCCCTGCTCGCGGGGCAGATCGATTTCGCCGTTCATAGTTATAAGGACATGCCGACCACCATGCCGCTGGTCGAGCAATCGGGGCTGATCGTCGCCGCCGTTCCCCCGCGCGAAGACCCGCGCGACGTGCTCGTGGCCGCCCGGCCGATGACGATCATGGACCTGCCCAATGGCGCAAAGGTCGGCACCGGGAGCCTCCGCCGACAGTGCCAGCTTCTGGCCTTACGGCCCGATCTGCACGTCGAGCCGATCCGCGGCAACATCGACACCCGCCTCCGCAAACAGCGCGAAGGGCAATTCGATGCCGTGGTCATGGCGATGGCCGGCCTTCGGCGGGCGAATTTATTGGACCCTGCGACCATGCAACCCATCGAGCCCGACGTGCTGCTGCCCGCCCCGGCCCAGGGAGCCCTGGCCTTGCAATGCCGCCGGGATGATGTGCGTACGCGAAAATTCCTCGAAGCGCTGTCCGACCCGATCGCGGTTGCATGTACCACCGCCGAGCGGGCGCTCGTCGCCGACTTGAAGGGCGACTGCCTGTCACCCATCGCCGCGCTCGCGGGCGTCTTTGGGGGGAAGATTACATTGAAGGCCGCGGTGGGGAAGCGGGGTGGAAAGCCGCCTGTACTGTACGCCGTCGGGGAATCAGATGCCGGAACCCCCGAAGCCGCCGCCCACGAAGTTTACGAAATCCTGGCCCGGCAGGGGGTCGAAGCACTCTTGTACGGGGAGGCGCGATAAAACCTGCCCATAAGTCTTGGCGGGGAAATGGCCGGCGCTTCCCACAAATCCCTCGCACCCATATGATTTGGCGGCGTATTAACTCACGGTGACAATCCTTTCGGACTTCCCAAATTAATGGGCGATTGGCCAAAGACGGTGTTGGCCCGGGCCTGCGAGGTTGACGCGCTGGCCCGGCGACAACTAACATAGACTTGGGGCTAATCGGTTTTAGGCCACAACAGCTTGGACGGTCAGCGTAACAAAGTTCTCGTCCTCGCCAGCCAATCCAAGGCGAACGCCACAGCCATCGACGCTTTGCGTGCGACCTGCGACGTGGTGGAGATTCCCACCATCGACGAGGCGATCGAAGCCCTCCGCCGGGATCACTTCAGCGCCATCTTCTCCGACTCCGCCGACTTTCTTCCGCTCGAAAGGGCGCTGGTTTCCCAACAGGCGAACCTCGTCCTGAACACCATCGGCGAAGGGGTATGCATCGTCGATTCCGAAGGCCGCTCGAATTGGATGAAAGTCGGCGGAGTCGGAGAAGATCGCGCTGAAGTGATCCCGGCGGAGGGCTTCGATCGCCTCGTCAATGGTGGGAATCT
>JAQGHP010000277.1 GCA_028288775.1 Phycisphaerales bacterium
GACTGCCCGACCGGGAAAACTGCACGCTCGATACGAAGCTGGGCGACGGCCGGCCGATGCGCCTGCACGTCAAGCGCTACGCCCCCGCCCGCCGGGCGATGACCCCTGCGGACCACGAAATTGCGGGCCATGCATTACTCGTGGAGCACGACATCCCTACCGCGTTGCTCGCCGGGTGGGGCGTGCTGAATGACCGCCGCAGTTTCGTCATCTTCGACGACCTCGCCGGCTACATGCCGGCAGATAAATTGATCGAATCCGGCTTTTCGTTCGATCGCCTCTCCCAGGCCATGGCGGATTTAGCCGCACGCCTTCACCACGCCGGGCTGCACCACCGCGATCTATATCTCTGCCACTTCATGGTGAAAGCGGAGGGAGATCAGATCGACATCAAGCTAATCGACCCCGCCCGCGTACGAAGGCTTCCCGGCTTCCTCACCCGCGGGCGATGGATCGTAAAAGACCTTGCCCAATTTTGGTACAGCACGCTGTCGCTGCCCATCTCGGATGAGCAGCGCAAGGCGTGGATCACGCGTTACGTCGAGCAGCGGCATCTTCCGGGCGCGGCGCTGCTTCGCGGCAACGTCGAGCGGAAAGTCCGCCGGATCGCACGGCATGATGCGCGATTGAATAAGTTGCAACCGACGCGGAATATTTCGATACCGGATGTTCCCTCTCCCTCCTAGGGAGAGGGTTAGGGTGAGGGTGAGTCGCTAATACTTGCCAAAGGCGTGTTCCAGAGAATTATGTAGGGTGGGCGTACTCGCCCACCAATCACTTCCACTCGGGGCGACGGTGGGCGAGTACGCCCACCCTACGTACCTCTTCCGCAACGACACGTACTCGGAAATTCGCGCGCTCCACCCTCACCCCGACCCTCTCCCTGGGAGGGAGAGGGGGCAAGACTCATTTCGCCGGCGCAGCCGCCGCGGCCTTCTTTTCGCCTCGTTTGTGCGAGAGGAGCCACTTGTACAACTCGGGGTTATCGTACGAGCGCGTCCAGCAATCGTGGCCGACGCCGGGGTAGCGGGTGTAGGTCACATCCGCGCCGGCATCCTTGAGCGCTTTCACCATCTCGTCGCTGCGCTGGACGGGGACGGCCGGGTCGGCGTCGCCATGGAAGACCCAGATCGGCAGGTCTTTGACCCGGCGGACCATGGCTGCATTTCCGCCGCCGCACATCGGCACGATGGCCGCGAAACGCTGCGGCGAGTTCGCCGCCAGGTCCCACGTCCCGAAACCGCCCATGCTCAACCCCGTCAGGTAAACCCGGTCAGCATCCACACGGTAATGGGCGGCGGTATCGTCAAGCAACCACTCCAATTCGTCCGACTTCCACCCCTTGCCGGCCGGGCATTGCGGCGACACGACGATAAATTCCTTGGCCAGTTGCGAGTCCTTATTCTGCTCGACGACCTTCGGCGGCCCATGGACCTTCACCTTCTCCACGTCATCCCCGCGCTCGCCCGACCCGTGCAGGAATAACATCAGCGGCCATTTCTTATCAGGGTCCTTGTTGTAATCCTCCGGCAGATACAGCAGATAATTGAGCTTCACTTCCACCTGCTTGTCCAACACCTTTGCATGCTGCCCCGTCTGCGGCTGGGCGTCCGCCCCCCGCGCCACACCCAGCACAAATAAAGGCAAGGACAAGCCGGCCAAAGCGATCATCCAATTTGTCATCATCGGTTTCCTACAAAGCACCAAAGGTCAAATGTGCAACATCCGAAGGTTATACCGCCGCGAAACGAAAACTGCGCGCGGCGGGAAGGAATCGACCATCCGGCTCTCGGAAGTGGATTCAAAACTTCATCGTGACACGGGCATCCCGCCCGTGCTGGCGACCTAATGACTTGAACGGCATTGCTCTCCGGACATTCCGACTCCAAACGCACCTGGCATGGGCGGGACGCCCATGTCACGATGGAGGTTCCGAAACCGCCTCCTATCGGGCGCCTGGCCCCATCGCTTCGCGCAGACTTTCTCCCGCCGCCAACAAAAGATCGCGGGCCGCCGTCGCGTCGACACCGCGCGCGTGCATGACGATCGCCAGCTTTACGTGCCCGTCTGCCGCGGCGAGCAACTGCTCGCAACGTTCAGGGGACTGGCCGGTGACGGTCTGTACGATGCGCCGGGCGCGGTCCTGGAGTTTGGAATTGGTGGCGCGCAAGTCCACCATGAGATTCCCGTAAACTTTCCCCAGCCGCACCATTGCGAGGGTACTGATGGTGTTCAGGACAAGCTTGGTCGCCGTGCCCGCCTTCAGGCGGGTTGAGCCGGTGATGACCTCCGGTCCTGTGAGCGGGCGGATCACGACGTCCACCGTCGGCTCATCGGGTACCGGCTGCACGCATGAAAGAAAAATCGTTTTCGCCCCCCGCTCGCGGGCGCGGCGCAGCGCACCGTGAACGAAGGGCGTCGTGCCACCCGCGGCAATGCCCATCACCACGTCTTTTAGCCCGACCGCTTTGGCGTCCGCAGCGGACGCCCCGTCCTCCGCCTTGTCCTCCGCGCCTTCTTTCGCCCGAAACATAGCAGACTCCCCCCCGGCGATTACGCCCTGAACGAGATCAGGATCGGTCCGAAAAGTCGGCGGGCATTCGGCGGCATCGAGAACCCCAAGCCGCCCGCTCGTGCCCGCCCCAAAGTAAATGAGCCGGCCGCCGCCGCGTAGTGCCAATGCCACTAATTCGATCGCGCGGGCAATAGGCTCTTGCTGCGTGGCAACGGCCGCGACGGCAACCGAATCCTGCGCGTTCATCAAAGCGACGGCATCGGCAACACTCATCGCGTCCAAATTCATCGACTCGGGAAGACGCTGTTCGGTAAGCAGGTGGGAACGGTCCATAGGAATCGCGATCTTAGAATTGCCGGGCACGAATGGAAGGCCGCACGAGATCACCCCGCGCTGCCGGCGGACCAGCACTCTACCCGGGAAATGGGCGCGGGCTGGACTGGCGGCGTCGGTGGCCATCGTCAGCAGACGGTCGGTGACATCAGGCGAAATCTCGCCAGGCGGGACGCCGCGGGCCGTGAGCCATTTCCGGGCTGCCTCGGCGGCCAGTTGCGGCGGCGCCCCGGCCAACTGTGCGGCGCGGAATGCTTCGGGCAGCGCGGGCGCGTTCGCCCGCGCCCAATCCCGCAACGTCCGGCAGGCGTTCCCCAGTTTCAGCACGCCGGCAGTTAGGTCCGGCGCTTCGGACAGCATTTGCCGCAGGCGGTTGCGGAGGTATTTGTCGCTTGAGTTGCTCGCGTCTTCGCGCCAGGTCTGGCCGATTTCAGCGAGATGTTTTCGTATCTCTATTCGCGGGACGGTCAGAAGTGGCCGCAGGATGCACAGGCCGCCCAGGTCAGTCTCCCGCTCCATTGCAACGAGCCCCATCGGCCCCGAGCCGCGGAGCAGGCGATGCAGGATCGTTTCTGTTTGATCGTCGGCGTGATGGGCGAGAATCACCCCCGCCGCCCGCTGCACGGCCACCACCCTTCGGAACAGCGCCATCCTTGCGGCGCGAAAGCGTGCCGAAGGATTCACCGGCAAATTTGCCATTCCCGCCTCGATTTCACTCCGCACTGCGATCGTACTTTCGATTCCCCATGCATGGGCAAGCTCTCGGACGAATTGCGCATCGGCCGCACTTTCCTCCCCGCGGGTCTGGTGATCCAGATGCACGACGTGCAGATGAAGGTCGCTCCGCGTGCGCAGCAGCGCGAGCAGCGCCACGCTGTCGGCCCCGCCGCTCACTCCGACCGCCCACGCCCCGGCGGGCACGGACGCGATTGCGGAAAAGAGCGCGGGGTCGGGCATCGTGGTATTATAGTGGGGAGAGGTTCACCGATGCGCCAATGTGCCGCCCTGTTACTGCTGCTCGCGCCCGTCGCATTCGCGGCAGAGCCCAACGGCCCCGCCACCAAACCCGCCGCGGACGCGGATGTGGATTGGGTGCTCGGGCAGGGAAAAGCCGCAGCAAAGCAAAAGGCCGATTCCGGCCCAGCGTCGCGGCCATCATCCCCCTTCACCGGCAAAAAAGACGACAACGTCCGGCCCGGCACCATCACCTTAAGCAACGGCGAAAAGATCAGCGGCAAGCTCGCGCACACCGCGGACAAACCCTTCCGCGTCTGGGTGGAATCGGAAGGCGAATACCACGACATCCCCTACAAACTCATTGGGTCCGTCGAGGCAAAGGTTCTTTCGGAGCGCGACGAAAAGGAATGGCACTTCAAGGAGAGCGGGAGCGATATCAAGGAATTCACGGGAAAGTCATACCCCGTCCGCGAGACGCAATACACCCTCACCCTCGTCAACGGCCAAACCCTCACCGGCGGAATTGTCGAGCCCCTCTACCTCGAAACGCGTGACGGGCAAATCACCTTCTCGCTCCTTAAACGCGACAAAGGCGTCGTCGGCCAGGAACTCAGGAAACTCGTCTACGTCAAGCACGTTGACTTCGCAGAAGCGAAGCCGGCGGATACGAAGTAATGCGGCTTGGAAAAGCCCCGTTCAATCGCCGTGTTTGTGACGCAGGCGGGACGACAGCCTGAGCATCAGCGAGATCCGCTCGAATTCGTCCAGAGAGTTTGTCGGCGAGGTAGGTGGGGTCATGGTGGGTTCAAAGTAGAGGGTTTCGAGTTCACTACGGACTAAACAGGACGGCCGGACCGGCGCTGAACCGTTGCAAAATGCTCAAGACACTGACGCGGCCGTTTGCTACGATCATTGTATGGGCGTGACCTTTGACAGTACCACTCTCTTCCGGCGAGTCATTGAGCCGGAAAGCGGCTCTTTGGCGCCCGATGTTGCCCGCTACATCGTGGACCTCGATTTTCGCCCCGAGGACCACGCCCGCTTCGAACAGCTCTCCGCCAAAGCGCAGGAGGGGAAACTTTCAGTGGAAGAAACTGAGGAGTTGGACGGCTTCCTACACGTCGATAGCTTGCTCGCCATCATGCGACTCAAAGCCGAGCGATCGCTGCGCCCCTGAAATCGTGACACCCTGAACCGCTCATGGAAAAGGAGCTTGACCAAGCCGTTCGGGTTCGCGCCGGCGATGCATGCGAATATTGCCTGATGCCGCAGGCGATTCGTCGGCTTCGATTTCAAATTGATCACATCATTGCACGGCAGCATGGGGGCAAGACCATCGCGAGCAATCTGGCACTTTGCTGCGGTCGGTGCAATCTCCACAAGGGACCTAACCTCGCGGGCATCGATCAGGATCGAGGACAGATGGTTCGCTTGTTTCATCCCCGCATCGATCTGTGGCGGGAACATTTCCGATGGGACGGGCCACGGATCGTGGGTCTAACCGCCGAAAAAGGCAGGGCGACAATTGACGTGCTCGCGATGAACCATCCTGATGACGTGGCGGTGCGAGATGAAATGATCGTCCGAGGCGTATTTCCTACGTAGGGAAGCGGGCGGCTACTTCACTTCAGCACCGGGCTCGAAAAGTCCGGTATCCAGCCGGTCGTTGGACGGCCGGTATTTCATCCCCAAATGCTCGTATGCCAACTTCGTCGCCCGGCGGCCTTGCCGCGTGCGCGTCACGAAGGCATTCTGCAGCAAATACGGCTCGATCACGTCTTCGAGCGTGTCGCGCTCTTCGCCCATTGTCGCGGCCACCGCTTCAATTCCAACCGGCCCGCCTTCGTACACTTCAATCATGGTGCGGAGGAATGTGCGGTCCTGGTCGTCGAGGCCCTTTTCGTCGATGGCGGCTAATTCCAGCGCGGACTTGGTGATTGGTAGTGTTACCTTCCCGTTGCCTTCGACGGCCGCGAAGTCGCGCACTCGGCGGAGCAGGCGATTGGCCACACGCGGCGTGCCGCGGCTTCGGCGGGCCAGCTCCCACAGCGCCGTTTCCTCGGCAACCAGTTTCAAAAGCACGGCGTTCGCCACCAGAATCTCGTGCAACGCCTCGGGCGAATAAAACTCGATGTGCTCGCTGATCCCGAACCGCCCGCGCATCGGCCCGGTCAGCAGGCCGAGGCGCGTCGTCGCGCCGATCAACGTGAACGGCTGCACCGGGATCGTCATCACCCGCGCGTGCGCGCCCTGGTCGAGCGTCACGTCCACCTTGAAATCCTCCATCGCCGGGTAGAGGTATTCCTCAATCACGGCGGACAGCCGATGGATCTCGTCGATGAACAACACGTCGCCGCGACCTAGCTTGGTGAGAATGCCGACCAGGTCCGCGGGCTTGGTCAGCGCCGGCCCGTTAGTGACATGCACCTGCGCGCCCACTTCGTTGGCCACCACGTGCGCCAGCGTCGTCTTCCCCAGCCCCGGCGGGCCGTGCAGCAGCACATGATCGACCGGCTCCTTGCGCCCCCGAGCCGCGTCCACGGCGATCTTCAGCTTGCGGATCAGCGACTGCTGCCCCACGTACTGCGCGAACTTGAGCGGGCGCAGCGCGTAGTTATACCGCTCCTCCTCCTCCCCACCCGAGCCCGGCCCAACAATACGGTCACGCGCCATAACGACAGTTTTAGCGATCGACAGAACCATCACAAGTGCGCCCCTGCGCGGGAAAGAACAACACACCGCCGCCCGGGAACGACCCGAACACAACGCTAACATTATAGGCGAGGATTATGGCGCATCCAGCGA
>JAQGHP010000604.1 GCA_028288775.1 Phycisphaerales bacterium
GTTTTGCCGCTATAGCGGTGGACTCAGATGGGCGAGGCGCCCATGCCACGGTCGGTCTGAGGCACCCCCGGGCAACCTAGGATGCCCACGAGCATGAGGGCCCCGTGCTCACTTTCCAGAGATCGCATTACTTCTCCACATACTCACTCCGATGTGCCTTCCACCACTTCTGCACCGCGGCCGCCGCGGCTTTTCGCTCGGCGGCGGTCCAGGGGTGGTCGGTCGGGTATTTCGCGAGCGTGCGCGGGTCGGACTTGAGCAGGACGGTCACGGCACGCCAGGCGTTGTCGCCGAGGGTGCGGGGACCGCTGAAGTCGGAGAAGCGGGAGGGGCGCTCGTCGGACAGCAGGGCGACGAGCGCATCGAGGTCGGATTTATTGGGGGTATACGCCGCGGGCGGGGCGCTGAAAGACGTGCGGATGGCGGGATTGCCGCCCTGGTTGCCGCCGGTGACGGTCATCTTGGGCTGGCGGGGGCGGGCCTCCCAGCTTTGCAGGCGGGCGGGCAGGTCGGCATCCTCGGCCGGCTCCACATCGAGCTTCGCCCCCGCAGCCAGGGCTTCGACCCGCTTGGCGTATCCTTGCGGGTCTTTTGGGTCCACGGCGGCCTTGCAGGCCGTCGCGGCCACGTTGGGCGGGAGCATCGCCTCTTCCCGGTCGGGAATGGAAATCTGCGCCCGGCACCAGCGGAACATCGCCCGGCGGAGCGCGATGGCGGGGGGCTCGGCGGTGAACTTCTCGTGCTCCTTCTTCCACGCCTCCTCTTCCTCCTTCGCCTGCGGGTACGCGCCGGTCGGGTCGAAGGCCGGGTCGGGCGTGGTCCAGGGGCGCATTTGCCAATAGTTGCGTGCCCGCTGGTCGGCCAGGACGAGCGACAACGCCGCCGCGTCAGCCCAGCCGGCGCGGTGGAGCAGGATGACGGCGGGTGCGAGGGCGTCCTGCCCGATCGCCAGCGCGTTCAGGACGGGCACGAACTTGGTCATCGCCGCCGCCGTCCGCTCCCGCTGTGCGGGTGCGACGCGCTCGAGCCACTTGGCGCCGGCCTTCTCGGCGTCGAACGGGTGCTCGGAAATGGCGTCGGCGGTGACGATCGACAAATCCACCGCCTTTGCGCCGTCGACGTTGACCGTGTCGTCCTTCTTCGGGACGAAATGCATCGAGAGGGAAATGATCCACGACCCGTCCGCCAGCTTGAGGTGCAGGCCCTCGAATTCGTACCCGTAAGTGACGAGCGGGGAGTTGGGGATCGTCTCCTGCATCGCCGACGCGTCGCTGGGCAGCGGCGGCGCGCCTTTGCTGGGGTCGAACGTCGCGGACACATGCACCTTCCCCTGATACACCACCGCCATGCGCCCGTCGGGAAACCCCGCCTTGACCATTGCCGCGACGACGGCGTCCACGTCCTTCGCCTCGGCGGCAGTGAGCAGGCTCGCGCCCTCAGCCGGGGCCTTGCGGTCGTCGGCTTCGACCGCCAGGGACATCGAGCAACACGACGCAATGGCAATCACGCCGATGATTAAGAACCGCATGGCACGCCTCCCTGGGGTGAATGACATCAACTGGCAGATTGGCAGTAGTTTCATAACTCTCATCGTGGCACGGGCGCCTCGCCCGTGTTCTGCCGCTATAGCGGCGAATTCATGGGCGAGGCGCCCATGCCACGAAGAGTCTTCAATCCATTACCCAACGTTCAGACGATACCTCATTGCACATTCCAATACCCCCAATAAATCGGAAAGGGCCCGAGGCTGGTCCAGCGGCCGCTGGGGGCGGGCGATTCCCAGGACCAGCAGCCGTTGGCGAGGGGTTCGTTGATGCGGGTGACGCTGCCGTCGATGGAAGCGTAGTTGGCGTTGCCGCGATGGGTGTGGGACATCGCGTCGATGTCCGCGTGCCAGCCTTCCATCCAGAAGCCGTTGAGTCGCGCGGGATCGGCCTCGACGATGACGGGGGTCTGCACGTATTGGACGGCGCCGTTCAGCGAGGTAAAGCGGCTGGTTGGTTTCACGTTGAACACGCGTGCGCCGGTGAAGGCGAGCATGGAGACGTAATCGTACTGCCCGTTGCTCCCGGACATGGGCCCGGAGGCACTTCCCGGCGCGGGCGGATTAAGTTCCATGGACGGGCAGAGATAGATGCCGGTTTCGCGGTGGGTGTAGCGGAAGAGGGTGCCGCCTTGCGGGGCGGTGGTCCAGTCGAAGGGGTCGCCGCGAAGCCAGTCGCGGTGCTCGGGTTCCGTGCTGGGAATGGTGGAATCCCAGAACCCGCCGGGCAGTTGCTCTTCGTGATCAACCGCGAAGGCGAGGAAGGCGAGCATCAATTGCCGGAGATTGTTGGCGCACCGCGCCTGGCGGGCGGACTCGCGGGCTCGCCCGAGAACGGGAAGGAGCATGCTTAGAAGCACGGCGATAATGGCGATGGAAACAAGCAGATCAATGAGCGTGAACGCTCGTCGCGGAACGGAAAGGGGGGTTGTGTTCCGCATGCCCTGCTCGCGATCGCGCTTTCGCCGCTCCCGAATGGCCCCCTGTGCATGCGGGAAGGTATGCGATCTCAACCGACGTTCGCAACATTTAATATTCCTCGCGCGAGGGAGGCCATGTTCGATCGCGTTCGGGGCGTTCTCCCTCTCCGCATTCTCCCGAAAGCAGGCGCGGCGCACGACATCCGCAACTAAGCAGATCGCATTCGGGGTATTCTCCCTCTCCGTATTCTCCCTCTCCCGGTACGCCGGGGGA
>JAQGHP010000327.1 GCA_028288775.1 Phycisphaerales bacterium
AGATTCACCACGTTCCCGCCGTGAACCGGTTCCGCGGCAATTTGAACTGCCCGCCGATGACCGTTACCATCGCATGGCTTGATGGGAACCAACGTGAACCAGTCCGCGCCTCCATTTCCTCCGCTACCGTTGTCGAGCAAGGCTCGGCGCACGGCGGAGCAGCCGATCAGCTTTCTCATCACCACCGCGCTGCACAATCCCGGTTTGATCAATCTCGCCGCGGGGCTTGTGGACCCGCTGACCTTGCCGGTGGAGGAATGCGCGGACATCACGCGGCAGATATTCGCTGACCCCGCGCGCGGCCGGGCGGCGCTGCAGTACGACACCACCTCCGGCCTCCGCGATCTGCGGCGGGAGCTGCTCGCGCACCTCGCCCGGCTTGAAGGCGTGGACGCCTCTTCGCTCGGGTTCACCGCCGAGCAGATCGTTCTCACCACCGGCTCGCAGCAGGCGCTGTACCTTGTGGGTGACGCGCTGGTGGATCCGGGGGACATCGTCATCGCCGGCAACCCCAGCTACTTCGTCTACACCGGCACGCTGGCTTCGCTGGGCGCGGAGGTGCTCCCGGTGCCGATGGACCAGGACGGCATGGACGTGGAAGCTGTCGCAACGCTTCTGGCACGGCTCGATCGCGAGGGGAAGCTGGGGCGCGTGAAGCTCATCTATTGCACCAGCTACTTCGATAATCCCACGGGCCTCACGCTTTCGCTCGAGCGTCGCCGACGGCTGGTGGAGATCGTCCGGCGATACTCGGCACACCATCGCATCCTGATCCTCGAAGACGCCGCGTACCGCGAGCTGCGCTACGACGGTCCCGCCCTCCCCTCGATGAAGGCGATGGACCCGGAGAATCTGTACACGATCATCAGCCACACGTTCAGCAAGCCCTTCGCCCCGGGCCTCAAGCTCGGGTATACCGCCATGCCCGATGATCTGCTCCACGCCGTGTTGCAGCAGAAGGGCAATCACGACTTCGGCTCCGCGAACCTCACGCAGCACATCGCCCTGCAGGCCCTGCGCGACGGCAGCTACGACCGGCACGTGGACGTTCTCGTACACAGCTACCGCGCCAAGCGCGACGCGATCCTGGCCGCGATGGACCGCTACATGCCCAAGGCCGACGGCCTCACCTGGACCCACCCGCACGGCGGGCTGTACGTCTGGCTGACGCTCCCCGAGCGCGTCGATACCTCACGCCAAGGCCCGATGTTCCAATCCTGCATCGCCCACGGCGTCATGTACGTCCCCGGCGACTACTGCTTCCAGCCCGATGAAAGCGGGAAGATCCCCCGCAACCACCTGCGCCTGAGCTTCGGACAAGTCGATCCGTCGCAAATCGTGCCGGGCATCGAGAGGCTGGCGGCAGTAATTAAAGAGCAATTGTCCCCCGCCTCGGAGCAATCGTCCCCAGCCCCGGAGGGGCGTAAGAACTTAGCCCACGGCGCGAGCCGTGGGAAAACAGCAGAAGCAACAACCAGCCCCGGAGGGGCGTAAGAAGCGGCGGATTTTCCGCCGACGATCGGCGATCGGAAGGTGTGTTCGGGAAGATTGCATTCAGAGCCGGGCCGTGTCGGCCCGGTCGGACCGCAGGTCCGTTCCGCGTGACAGGACGGGTTCAGTTTTATTAACCCACCGCCAGTCCTGCGCTTCTTACGCCCCTCCGGGGCTGAGCGCCCCGTGCGTTTCTCCCCACGGCTCGCGCCGTGGGCTAGGTTCTTTCGCCCCTCCGGGGCTGTGACAACTGACAACTGCCTTTAATGAGCCGTACCCTTTTCAAGTACATCTTCAAAGACCTGTTCAAGATCTTCATGATGGCCTCCGGCGCGTTGGCCGGGATCATGAGCTTTGGGGGTTTGTTGCGGCCGTTGACGCGCGAAGGGCTCGACGCGGGGCAGGTCAGCCGGATGTTGACCTATTTCACCCCGGCGATGACGACGTATTCATTCCCGGTGGCCGCGTTGTTCGCGACCGCGGTCGTGTACGGGCGGCTATCGGCCGACAACGAACTGACCGCCTTCAAGGCCAGTGGCATCAGTCTGCTCTCGTTGACGGTCGCCGGGCCGGCGCTGGTGCTGGGGCTTGTGGTGGCGATCGGCAGCATGTTGTTCCTCTGCTTCCTCGTTCCAGCCTCCACGTTGAAGGTGGAGAAGGTCATTTATTCGAACCTCGCCAAGTTGGTGCAGGGGCGGATCGAGCGGGACCACCAGATTCAGTTCGAGCAGACGACGATTTTTGCGCAGGAAGCGTACATGCCCGACCCGGCTACCGTGCCGCCGGGCCAGCAGCAGGTGGTGCTCATCGGCCCGCAGATTGTTTCCGTCGAGCGGCCGTTCGCCGACAAGCGCGATTACCGCGTGCCCAAGGAGTTCTACACCGCGAGCCGGGCCATCGTGTACATCGAGCCGCAGGCGGACGGGGAAGAGGTAAGCGTGACGGTGCGGCTGGAAGGTGGCTTCAAATTCCCCCGCCGCTTCGAGGGGGCTGTGCTGGCCGGCGTGGACGCCACCGAATTCGGCCCGACCTCCATCCCCTCCCCCATCAAGGAAGACTGCAAGTTCATGGACGTCTGGCGGCTCAAGGAACTCTACGACGACGTGGGCGCCAGTCACAACATCAAGCACATCGTCGCGGATTTCGTGAAGAACGGGCAGAAATACTCGTATCTCAAGAACGTGGTGAACGACTTGAACGGCCCGGCGCAGTCGACCGCGTTCGACTTCGGCGCGGGCAACCGCTACACGCTGTCGTGCGACGGGGACACGCAGGCCTCGCTACTCAAGTTTGAAATCAACGCGCCCGCGGCCGCCCCCGCGCTCGCCGCGACTTCGCCGGCGGTGAAGGACGACAAATCCTCCACCCAGCCGGTCGAGCGGAAGATTATCTTCCGCCAGGAAAAACGCGGCGAAGAGACGCTCGTCGTGCGGGCGGCGGGCGTGGTCGTGCGTGCCGCGCCGTCCGTCGAAAACAGCGTGGTCAACGTATCGATTGAGCTACGGGACTGCTCGCAAACCACCGAGGCCCGCGACGGAACGCAGCGCGACCAAATCCTCCGCCCGAAATACACCGCGCAGTTCCCCGTGCCGATGGACGAAGCGACGCGGGCGGTGGCCGACCAGGGCCTGCCCTATTTCGAGTCGCAGGCCGCGGCACCCTTCGGCAACCAGCAGATCCTGGCGCACGAGAAGACGGTGCTGCTCAATAACATCGTTGCCGAGAGCAACGGCCGGGCGAGCTTCGCAGTCAGTTGCCTCATTCTCGTGATCCTGGGCGCGGCGCTGGGGATGATGTTCCGCAGCGGGAATTTCCTCACCGCCTTCGCGGTGAGCTTCATCCCGGCGCTGCTGAGCATCACGCTGATCGTCGCCGGCGAACGCACCGCCGGCCATGTCTCCTATCGCGCAGAAGGCGGTAACCCGCTGCAACTGAGCCTGCTGCTCATCTGGACCGGCAACGCGGTGAACCTGGTATTGGCGACGCTGTTTATGTGGAGATTGCAGAAGAAGTAGGAGAAGGTGCCAGTTGCCAGTTGTCAGTTGTCAGTAAAGGAAGCAGATGTAGTTTCACATCCTTCTTCTTTCACTGGCAACTGACAACTGGCAACTGGCAACTGCCCAAGAATGAAGATTCTCGACCGCTACGTCATCGTCAGTTTCATCAAGAACTACTGCATCAGCTTCATGGTGCTGGTGGGGATGTACGTGGTGTTGGACATGGTTTTCAACTTCAGCAACCTCGTACAGTTTCAGCCCAATGCCAGCGCGGTGGACACGCTGGTCGGGACGCTGCGCGACATGGGGGATTATTACTTTTACCAGTGCTTTCTTTTCTTCGTACACCTCTCGGGGATCATTCCCGTCGTCGCGGCGGCGTTTACGCTCATGCGCCTCAGCCGCTTTAACGAGCTGACGGCGATGCTCGCGGCGGGCGTGCCGCTGCTGCGGATCGCGATGCCCATCGTGCTGGCCGCCCTGCTTCTCAACGCCCTGCTGCTGGTGGACCAGGAGGCGGTCATCCCCAACATGATCCCCAAGCTGGTGCGCGACCACGACGAGGTCCACAAGGACAACCGAAAAAACTACTTCGACATCAAGGCCATGCAGGACGCGGACGACGGGCTGCTCTATGCCGCCCGCTACTATCCCACTGGCAGCGGCGAAGACGCCGGCACGTTGCCGCGGATACTCGACCTCGACGTGATCGAACGCCGCCGGGTGACGCGCACGCACCCGGGCGGGGATGGCCAACCCGTCACCGTTACCGAGCTCATGCCCGTCGCGCATATCTACGCCGACCAGGCCGACTGGAACCCCGACACCGAGCAATGGGACCTGCTGAACGGCTACCGCGTCTCCGGCCTGATCCCCGACGCCCGCGGCACGCAGCAGCGGCACGTCCCGCAGGAGGCATGCGCCGCGTACAAAAGCAACATCACGCCCGAGGAGATCACGCTCTACCGCAGCGGCACCTACGTGGACCTGCTGAGTACGGAGCGCATCAACCAACTCCTCGCCCGCCCCAAGAGCTACGGCACGCTCGCGCTGCTGCGGGTGAAGCACTGGCGCTTCACGCAGCCGCTGATGAACGTGATCTTGCTGCTGCTGGCGATCCCGTGCGTGCTGACGCGCGAGCCCGGCAAGCTCAAAAGCGGCGCGACCAAATGCCTGATCTTCATGGGGCTGGGCATGGGCAGCGTGTTCCTCTCGCAGCAGTTCGCCGCGACGCCCCCGTCCTCCATCAAGCCCGGCGACTGGGCCGCCCTGATGGCGTGGCTGCCGATCTTCATTTTCGGGCCGCTGTCGGTGTTTTTGCTGGAGAGGGTGAAAACGTGATGGGGGAAGTAGGCGGTAGGCAGAGGGCAGTAGCTGGGCGGAAGGATATTATCGGAGCTGCTCCGCCCTCGCTGGGTATATCCTCTTGATCTTTCTGCCTACTGCCCTCTGCCTACTGCCTACTTCCCCCCATTTGCCTCGCGGCAATCTGAATCGTACATCTACTTCGTCAGGCAACAACGCACCCTGACAGCCGCCCGGGAGGGTGGCTGACAGGGAGCCTGGCAACGACGCTCCCTTTCCCACTTTCTGGCGATGCCGGCCGTGCCCACACCACGGCCGGCATTTTATTTTGATAAGAGCCGGCAGGATTTTTATTGACCCCGCATCCGCCCTTCCGTATCTTTACGTAGGTCAGATCGCCGATCACTTCTGCGGTCCAGACTTTGAACGCTGAACGCACATCCGACTCGGTCTGAGGAATGAAAGAATATGCACCTTCGCGAATGCCATCGGGCGGCGCGCCTTTGGGCTATTGGCCGGGCTTGACAGAGCCCCGACTGCCCGCAAAGTGGTGTCATGCGCCTGCTCTGCCCCGCGAAGATCAATTTGCACTTGCGCGTCGGACCGCGCCGCGATGACGGATTTCACCCGCTCGTGTCGTGGTTTTGCACGACGGGGCTCTTTGACACCTTGATATTGGAGCGGGCGGCGGCCGTGGGTGATGCCGCCCCTGATGACACGCGGGACATCATCGCGTTGTCGTGCGACGATCCCGCGATCCCGTCTGACGAACGCAACTTGGTAGTGAAGGTTGCGCAGGCTTTCGCAAAAGACGCCGCGGCCGGCGGGGTTTGGCCGGTAACCGCGGCGCTGCGAAAGCGTATACCCGCGGGTGCGGGTCTCGGCGGAGGCAGCTCGGACGGCGCGGCCGCCCTGGCAGGCCTCAACGCACTTTGGAACACCGGCCGGGCGGCGGACTACCTCTCGGGGTTCGCTGCCCGGTTTGGAAGTGACCTGTCGTTTTTCTTCCACGGCCCCAGCAGCATCTGCTCGGGTCGCGGCGAACAGGTGCGGCCGACGCCCCGGCCCGCCGCGGGATGGGTGCTGCTTGTGCTGCCGCCCATCGCCATGCCCACGCCCGACGTCTACCGGCAGTTCGACGCCATGGGCCTGGGCAGCGCGATCGACGCCGACCACGAGCCAGATTGGCAAGCGTGGGCGAAACTCGACGCCAATGAGCTGTTAGCGGAGCTGGTAAATGATCTGGAAACCCCGGCGTTCGAGATCGCACCGAAATTGGGTTGGTTGCGCGACGGGATCGAAGTAACACTGGGCCGGCCGGTGCGGATGAGCGGCAGCGGGAGCAGTCTTTTCACGCTGTTCGATACCGAAGCCGAAACGCGCATCGCCCGGACGGCAGTCGAACATCTCCATGGCGTACGCTGCGAAGCGGTCATGCTCGCGCCCGATTTGGCGGACGACCTCAACGCGGGGCGCGGTGAAACGTAATACGGAAGGCACGGGGAATTGGCTCGACCAAAGCCAGCCCGTGCGGCTCCAAAAAATGGGCGCCGGCTGAATCCAATCGCACTGCCGGCGGATCGCCGCGGCTCTTACCACGCCGCGGGTTTTGTGAAATATCGGGGATCGAGATTTGTCTACCGTTCACGGCAGGCGCTGGGAAGTCCACGTCTTGCTGCCGGACCGGAGTTCGCGGGGGCACATCTTCACCCTGGCTTTTGCACCGGAGGTGCTTCATGTTGTTGACAGAAGTCCGCATCAATCTCTGCGGCCAACGCGGGAGCCGTCTTAAAGCCTTTTGCTCGCTCACCTTTGACGACACATTCGTCATCCGTGACGTAAAGCTCATCGACGGCAACGACGGCCTCTTCCTCGCCATGCCCTCGCGCAAGCTTTCCGACCACTGCCCGGGCTGCGGCGACAAAAATCACCTGCGCGCCCGTTTCTGCAATCACTGCGGCCAGCGCCTCAATGAAGAGCGTCATCTGCAATACAGAAACGGCAACGGCGCAAACCGCCTGAAGCTGCACGCCGACATTGCGCACCCGATTAACGCCGACTGCCGTGCGCGCATTGAGACTCGCGTTCTTGACGAATACCAGCGCGAATTGGAGCGGAGCAAACTTCCGGGGTACGTTCCGCCCACGCTTGACGCTGAGGATTTTGATTTCTATGATGACCGCCCTGTTCGGCACGCCGATGCGAAGTCGCACGCGCCCCGCAATGCGGGAATGCCCGATTCCGCTTCGCAGTTCCGTCCAGTCGGTTTGGCCTGACAAAAGTTAGGCCGGTACGCCCGGAATGCCGATATCTCCCGGGTAGATAACGCTTATGACACGAACATTCCTATCCACGCCCCTTACGGTGGTCGTACGATAGGCAGGAGCCGCAGCAATTCGTCGGTCCGGGAATCCTGAAGATTCCGGGACCGACGGACTGCTCCCG
>JAQGHP010000341.1 GCA_028288775.1 Phycisphaerales bacterium
CAACTCAGCGGCGGCGAAGCCCAGCGCGTCAAACTCGCCAGCGAACTAGGCAAAAACCCCACCGGCCACACCCTCTACGTCCTGGACGAACCGACGACCGGTCTCCACTTCGCCGACATCCACAATCTCCTGAACGTGCTCAATCGCCTGGCCGATTTGGGCAACACGGTACTGGTCATCGAGCACAATCTCGACGTCATCAAATCCGCCGACTGGCTCATAGACATGGGCCCCGAAGGCGGCGACGCAGGCGGCCGCGTGATCGCAGAAGGCACGCCAGAGCAAATCGCGGATACGCCGGGCAGTTACACGGGAGAGTATTTGAAGCCGAAGCTTCTGCCCACTCCAGTTCCGGCGCGCAAGTTGATCGCACAAAAGATTGCGTGACGGCGTGGCGGACACGTTATAATCGATCGCGAGTAAGGAGCTCTTGATTCCCAGCCCTTTCCCGGGCATGGACCCGTACATTGATTCGCTCAACCCACCGGTTGCCGATGCTCGCGCCGTGCTGAAGCAAAAGATCGCGTGAAGCCTGAGAGGATCGTATAATTGGTTCTTCAAGGAGCCCGCATGCCGAGCCCGTTTCCCGGAATGGACCCATATATCGAAGCCTGCGGACGTTGGCCGGGCTTGCACCTTCACTTGATCATTCGTTGCGCGGACCAACTCAACGAGCGGCTGCCCAGTCAATACGTCGCAACTTTAGGGGAGCGGATCGAGTTGATCGATGAGCAGAACTTCCGATTGAAGAACCGTGCGATCGGACCAGATGTCGCCATCTTGCGTGATCCTGATCGAACGAAGGCGCGAAATACCGGCCCCAAGTCATCCATGGCAACTCTCGAGCCGCACACCCTCCCGCAGGATGTCGAGGTGCTTGATTTGCCGAAGCAGCCCTACGTTGAAATCATGTATCTTCCCGAGGAGCGGGTCGTTACCGACATTGAGGTCCTGTCACCAAGCAACAAACGCGCCGGGAGCAAGGACCGCCTTGCTTATCTTACTAAGCGAAAGAACCTGCTGGTTCACGACGTAAGCCTTGTCGAGTTTGATCTTCTCCTGGGCGGTGAACGACTGGAGCTTCAGGAACCGCTGCCACAGGGCGATTATTTTGCGTTCGTCACCCGATCCATCCGCCCTCATGAATGCGACGTCTACAACTGGTCTGTCCGAGACCCGCTTCCGACACTGCCGATTCCTCTGCGAACGGAAGACGGCGAGGTTCTTCTCGATCTCGCCGCCGCGTTCGTCCAGTCCTATGATCGTGGCCGAATGCATCGATTCCTCCATTACGGCGAGCCCATTTTGGAGTTGTCGGAGACCGATCGGATTTGGGCCGCCCAACATGTCGCACCCGATTAACTGGCCGCATTCAGTGCATGCCATCGACTGCATCTCGTACTCGGGCAAGTGATTGTCGTCGAGTTCATTTGTAATTTGGTTGCCGTCCGCACCGGCAATCTGATATAACCCCGACCGGCAAGCCAAGAGCCTCGAATGTAGTCCATCGCCTCCATCCCCCCGCCGACATCAGTCGGCGTCGTTTCCCAATCACAAGTTGGTGCGCGGCTGCTCCGCGCACATTCTCAACGGATGAGGCGTTGCCATGATCCGCAAATACCCGCGCACGCGCCACGTCGTCGGCTCGCGCAAGCAGCCGGGCGATGAGGACCTCGACAGCATTCCCTTCTCAACCCTTCTCGGCAGGCATGTCGTGATCGAAGAGAAGATGGACGGGGCGAACTGCGCTCTCAGTTTTAGTTCCGAGGCCGAACTGCGCCTCCAGAGCCGGGGCCACTATCTGACCGGCGGGCCGCGCGAGCGGCATTTCGACCTGTTCAAACGCTGGGCCCATGCGCTCGACGGCCCGTTGTTCGATGTGATCGAAGACCGCTACGTCGTCTATGGCGAATGGCTGCACGTCAAGCACACGGTCTATTACGACGCCCTGCCGCATTACTTTATGGAATTCGATGTGCTCGACCTTCAGTCTGGTGATTTTCTGGACACGCCGAGGCGCGACGAATTGCTCCGCGGGTTGCCGGTTGTGCCGGTGAAAGCGCTGTTTTCCGGTGAGCTGAAGGACGAGGCTCATCTCGTGGAAATGCTCGCCGGTTCCAACTTCATCAGCGCGGAATCCGCGGCGAATCTGCGCCGCACGGCCAGGGCATTGGGCCTCGACCCGGAGCAAGTCATCGCCCAGAGCGATGTGACCGGTCTGATGGAAGGCCTTTACATAAAGGTGGAGGAAGACGGCGTCGTGAAGGAGCGCCTGAAGCTCGTCCGACGCGACTTCATCACGCGCATCCTCGAATCGGACGGGCACTGGATGGAACGCCCCATCGTTCCCAACGCCCTTCGCGAAGGGATCGACATCTTCGGCCCCGGCGCCTTCAGCCGCGGCGGAGGTTCGCTATGAAAGCGGAATCCGAAAAACTTCAGTGGCAATTCCCCGGGTGCCCCGATGCGCCAAACTGGTCCCTCGATTTCCGCGCGCTCGTTTCGCGCTTCCCTTGGCTGCGCGCGATGGCCGGATGCCCACAGGACCCGCAATGGCACGCGGAGGGAGACGTCCTCACGCACGTGAGAATGGTCTGTGAACAACTGGTCGCGATGGACGCGTGGCGGGCGCTCGCCGCGGCCGACCGCCACCTGGTCTTTGCCGCGGCAATGCTCCACGACGTGGCCAAACCCATGTTTACCAAAATGGAGGACGGACGCATCCGCTCCGGTGGCCATGCGGTCGGCGGCACGCGCATCGCGCGGCGGATCCTCGCGGAAGACCCCGCCTTCGGCCCGACGGGGACGCCGTTTCCCCTACGCGAGCAAATCTGCGCGCTCGTGCGGCACCACGGCTTGCCCTCGACGTTCCTGGACAAGGCCGACCCCCAGCGAGCCGTCCTCACGGCGAGCATGACCGCGCGCTGCGATCTTCTGGCCATCCTGGCCGAGGCCGACATGCGCGGCCGAATCTACGCCGGGAGGGACGATGCCGTGGATCGCGTCGCCCTCTTCCGCGACTTCATCGACGAGTGCGGATGTAAGGCCGCGCCTTACCCATTCGCATCGGACCATAGCCGGTTCCATTATTTCCGAACGCCCGGAATATTCCCGACTATTGACCTGTTCGACGCGTCTCACTGCACCGTAACCCTGCTTAGCGGTCTCCCGGCCGCCGGAAAGGACAGCTGGGTCCGTGGCAATGCCGGCGACCAACCAGTCATCGCCCTCGACGCCCTGCGCGAGGAACTCGACATCGATCCGGGCAACGACCAGGGGTCGGTTGTCCACGCCGCCAAGGCCCGCGCGAAGGTTTTCCTCCGCCGCCATCAATCGTTCGTGTGGAACGCGACGAACACGACCCGCATGCTGCGGGACGGCCTGATCGACCTGTTCACGGCATACGGCTCGCGGGTGCGCATCGTGTATTGCGAAGCCCCGTTCGCGGAAATCGGCCGGCGCAATAGCGCACGTAATCATCCCGTACCACAGCGCATCATCGAAAAGCTGAACGATCATTTAGACGTGCCAGACCTGACGGAGGCGCATGAAGTGGTCTACGCGATAGCCTAAAGATGAGCTCCGGCCGACTCAATCGTCGTCATCGTCATCCTTCGCAGCCTTCTTCCCCACTCCCGGCCCCCGCGGCGTTGGCGGCATTTGAGAATCTGTCCCGCGGACGCTCGCCCAGATCATTTGGTTGAGCAACTCCGCCGGGGCGCGGTCGGCCCTTGTGAAATCCAGCTCGGCGGATTTTCGGATCAGCTCGGCGAGCTTCGGATCCCCGGCGGATGCGTCTTCGCGGGGGAGGACGTTGGTCTCCTTGATCACCTTCGCGTCCGGCATGATCGCGGCATAGGGCTCGGCGTTCGCCGGGGCGTTTGACCAATCCATTATCGGCCTGGCCGCGGCGTCGTACTGGCACATGGGGTCGAGACCCAGCAGAAGCTCCATCGTGCGGATCACGCTGACCGTGTTTTGGAAACTGTGGTCGACGCTGTGGGCCTTGATCCACGGGCTGATGACGAAGCAGGTGGAGCGGTGGATGTCCACGTGGTCGGGGCCGTTTTGGGCGTCGTCTTCGATGATGAAGATCGCGGTGTTTTTCCAGATCGGGCTCCTGCTCACGGCTTCGACGAGCTGGCCGACGGAGTAATCGTTGTCGGCGACCATCGATCGCGGCGAATGCTTGAAGAGCGACAATCCCGAAGTGTGGTCGCAGCACAGGCGCACCGTCATGAACGCCGGCACTGCGCTGCCCGATGCGTCCTTGGCGAGCATCTGTTGGAACTCGGTGTTCCATTCCGAAAAACGGCTGGGAGCCGCGTGCGCGCCGTAAGTCTTTTTTGTCGTGAGGTAGGCGTTGTCGCCGGTTTGCTTTGCCAGCATCTGGCGGGCTTCGCTGTCGGGGTAATCGAGATCGAATCGGCGGAAATCCAGGTCGGTGACGCCGGCCAGGTCATGCCCCCCGGGCTGGAGGCCTGGGGCGGTGGGATAGTTGTCGGGGATGACGATCTTCCCGGCGGTTTTGATGCCGCCGCTGCTGAAAAAGCCGTAGTTGCGGTAGGAGAGGCCGGCTTTTTTGGCCATGTCCCACAGGTGCCCGCCGGGCGATTGGGCGACGTCGGGGATGGGCTTCGCGCCGTTTTTGAAGGCGGGGTGTTCGCTCAGCGGCTTGCCATCCGGGCCTTTGGCGGGGAAGCCGCCGGTGATGTAGTCGTTGGTCTGGCCCTCGAAATCGAAGCTGCGCCCGCGGCTGCTGTAGTTATACGGAACGTTGCGGATGACGTACTCATTGGCCTGCGCCTGCGTGGACCAGACCCACCCGTCGCCGGAGACTTCGCCGCTGTCATAAAAGTTGTCGAGCAGCACGAAACGCTCGGCGAGGGCATGTTGGTTGGGAGTGATATCCTTGCCGAAGATGCAGCGCTGCACGTCGCCGTTGCCCTGCGGCACGTCGCCGAGCACCTGATCGTACGTGCGGTTTTCCTTGATGATGTAGATAACGTGCTGGATCTTCCCGGCCTTGAGTCCGATCTTCTCCAGCGGGTTGCCCTGCTGCACATCCGCCGGTGTGAGCTTCGCTGCCGCGAGGGCGCGCTCGGTAAGCGCCGGCAATTCCTTGTGCGTCGGCACGGGGATCGTCGTGACGAGCCCCGGCACGAGATACAACGGCGAGCGCACGGCAGTGCCGTTCACAGTGTCATGCGGAATGCGCGGCTCGAGGCCCTTGGCATCCGCGACGAGCAGGCGATTGCCGTCCGGGCTGACGCTGACGGCGGTCGGATACCAGCCCGCCGGGATGTAGCCGCGAAGCGCCGGCGCTTCGTCCTCTTCCACTTCGACCACCGCAACCGCGTTCATATCACCGAGCGAGACGTAGAGCGTTTTCTCATCCGGCGAGAGCGCAAGGCCCGTGGGCGTCGCCCCAGCCAGGTCTTTGGCGATTTCCGGCCGCAGGAGGACCGTCGAGGTGATCTTGTCCGTGCGCGTGTCGATCACGGAGATCGTGTCGCTGCTGGCGTTCGCGACGAATAGACGGCTCTGCGCCTTGTCGAAGAGCAGCGCATCCGGGTTGGCCCCGGTGGCGAGGAAGCCGCTTAGTTTGGGATGCGCGGGGTCGGCGGCGTCGATCAGATACAAGCCGCCATCACGTTCGCTCGCGGCGTACACCATTCGCCCGTCCTTGAGCGCGGCGATCGACAGCGGAAAGACGGAAGTCCCTGGCACCGCGCCCGGCAGTTCCACGCGCCCCGTTTCCTTGCCGGATTGCGCATCGTAAATTGCAACGCTCGCATTAACGCCCGTCGCCGCGATGTCTTCCTCGGGGTCCTCCTTGCCCTGGGGCGCGAGCCGCGTGGCGGGTTGGGCTGATGGGGTCCTCGATTCAACCGAGGTCGGGTCGTTGTTGGTGACGTACAAGTACCCCCGCCCGTCGAGCGCCAGCCCCGCCGGGAAATCGCTGACGCGGGTGGTGATCGTCCGTTTTTTCTCGAGGCTTCCGTCCGCATCCAGCCCCAGCACCGCGATCGAATCGCGGTTTCCCTGGGCCGCGTAAACGGTGCCATCGGGCGCGATCGCCAGGCCATAATAGAGCCCGTTATTGTGGTCCATCCGGCTCGTCGGAAACTCGACATGGCTTACCCCCTTGCCGTCCTCCGTACGGATCGACCAGAGCGCCTGCTTGAACCCCGCGTCCGTGACGACGACGTATTTCCCGTCCGCGCTCGCCGCCATGTTCACCGGCAAACTGCCCACCGGCTGCGTCGCCGGCGGCGCCTGCGCGTCCAGCGCCCGCCCCGTGGAAAGCGGCACCGTCTGCGGCGAAGGCTCTGCCGGGCGGCTTTCGCATCCGATGAACGCACAACCCGCGATCGCCGCGAGGGTAGCTGATAGGAGATGACGCGCGTTGAAGTGGATTGAATCTGCGGGCATGGAATAGCCTCCCGCTTTGAAGCATGCTTCTGGCCCACGGCAAGTCAAGCCGTCGAAGTGTGGAAGAAGCAAGAGATTCATGCAATGCGAACGGAGAAGTAACAAACCTTCATCGTGACACGGGCGTCCCGCCCCTGCAGGGTGCGTAAAGGCGTAAAGTCCGCGACGTAAACTAATCCTCTCCCGCGAGCCATGTAGGGTGGGTGTACTCGCCCACCGTTTGCGAGCCCGAGGACGGTGGGCGAGTACACCCACCCTACGAGATTTTCTCCCTCTCCACCGAATACGAGGGAGAGGGACTGGAATTCGACGTGAATGGCCGCCGCGCGTTCTTGCCGATTCGTCGCGTCCGGTGCGCAGGCGCTTGAAACCGGCGGCGCATTGCGGAGGATCATTACAGCGGAACGCAGACATCCGGCATCGTCGATCGCCCCGCGCCGGGCTCTGCCGTGTACGGTTCAATTGCTCAAACCTAAGAGGACTCGTGACAAACCGCCTATCGCTCGCCCCGCGCCCGGCCGTGTTGAAACTGGCCGCGGCCGCACTCACCCTTTTCTGCTTCGGTCTCAATCCTGCGGTCGCGGGAGACCCGCCCGCGCCGCCTGTTTCACAGGATGGGTCGGTGAAGGTTTCCCTCTTCGCCGCCGAGCCGGAGGTTTCCACGCCCATCGGCGCAACCGTCGATTCCCGCGGGCGGTTGCTGGTCATCGAGTCGCATACGCACTTCCGGCCCAAGGATTACAAGGGGCCCGCGACGGACCGCATCCGCATTTTCGAGGACACCGCTGGGACGGGGAGGGCCGACAAGATCACCTCGTTCTACGAGGGCGGCACCTTTCTGATGAACCTCGCGGCTGACCGCGATGGCTCTGTCGTCGTCTCTTCGCGAAACGAGATTTTTCGCCTGACCCCCGAAGCCGGGAAGGACACGCCGCCGACGAAGACCACGCTCGCGCACCTGGAAACCAAGGCCGACTATCCGCATAACGGCCTGCACGGCCTGACCATCGATCACGACGGCAACATCTGCTTCGGCATCGGCGAAAACCTCGGCGGGAAATGGGTCTTGATCGGGTCCGATGGCCAAGAACTTACCGACGACAAAGGCGCGGGTTCCATCTTCCGCATGGACGCCAAGGGGAAGGGACTGACCCGGCTCGCACGCGGATTCTGGAACCCATTCGGCTTGGGCGTCGATCCGGCGGGGAATCTTTGGGCGGTGGATAATGATCCGGACGGCCGGCCCCCCTGCCGCTTGATCAATGTCGTGCCCGGCGGAGATTACGGCTACGAATTCCGCTATGGCCGCACGGGCATGCACCCGCTGCAGGCGTGGGACGCCGAGCTTCCCGGCACGCTGGGCATGGTCAGCGGCGTGGGCGAAGCCCCGTGTGCAGTGCAATGGCATAACGGCCAACTATTCGTCAGCAGTTGGCGCGACCACCAGGTCGAGGCCTACCGCCTCAGCCCGCGCGGCGCGGGGTACTCGGCGACCATGCAGCCGCTGGTCAAGGGCGGCGAGCCGTTCCGTCCCGTCGGCCTCGCCTTCTCTCCCGACGGCTCGCTCTTCGTCACCGACTGGGGCTCGAGCAGCTATAGCGTCAATGGCAAAGGCCGCATCTGGAAACTCACGCTCCCCAAGACCGCGCCGCAGCCCGAACCCAAGCCGACCGAAGCAATGGCCCGCGCGGCGCAATTGCGGCAGACGGATAACGTCACGGAGCTGATCGCCGCGATGGGCGATGGCGACCCCGCGATCGCGCAGGCCGCGCAGTACGGCCTGTCGCGGCTGCCGCAGGTCGAGAAGACCGATTGGAATTCCCTGGCCACGCCGCAGCAGCGCATCGGCCTACTCGCGGCACTGCTGTGGCGCGGCAGCAGCGCCGAGCCGTATGTCGCGCTTGCGCTAAAAGACAAGGACGACCGTGTGCGGCAAATGGGCGTGCGCGCCGTCGCCGAGCAGGGAATCCTGTCCGCGAAGAAGGACCTCGAAGCCCTCCTCGGCTCCGAAGTCATGTCGCCCCGCCTCTTGGGAATGACGGTCGGGACGATCAACCTGCTCGATGGCGACCCGAGCGCAAAAGTCGATTCAAACCGCATCAACGGCGTGCTGCTCGCCCGCATGAATTCCCCCCAGGCCACCGACCCCACTAAGGCCGCGGCGATGCACATGATGCAGGCCAGCCACCCGCGCATCGCGCTTTCGCAGGTGTCCGCTCTGCTCGAATCCCCGTCGCCGGCCCTGCAACTGGAAGCCGTGCGATACCTGAACGCGGATACGGATGCGAGCCGCTTCGTGATCCTTGCCAAGACGGCTGGTGACACCAAGGCGGATGCCGCCGTACGCGCCGAGGCGACCGCCGGGCTTTCGGACGATGCCAAGGAAAAGACCGATCTGCTCCTGCAACTGGCCACGGGTGAAAACGAATCGGTGCGGCAGGAGGCGCTGCGCTCGCTGCGGCCGGTGGGCACGTCGCTTACCAAGCCGCAGCAGGATCAGCTCGCGCAGATCGCGCAGAAATTCCCGGCGGATGCCGATCTGGTTTCCCGCGCGCTGGCCAAACCCGCCGCGGAGCGTCCGCCGGAAACCGACATCGCCGCGTGGCAGAAGATTCTCGACAAGGCCCCCGGCGACCCCGAGGCCGGCCGCCGGATCTTCTTCCATCCTTCCGGCCCCGCGTGTTTCCGTTGCCACATGATCGAAGGCCGCGGCCGCGCGATCGGCCCCGACCTGACGATGATCGGCCACTCGCAGACGCGTGACCACGTGTTGGAATCGATCCTCGACCCCAGCCGCGAGATCGCCCCGCTGTTTACGCAATGGTCGATCAAGACCAAGTCCGGCCAGCAGATCGACGGCATGCTCCTCCGCCGGGATGGCCAGTCGCTGGAGGTCTACGTGGACGCCAGCGGCCAGGAAATCAAGGTCCCCGAGAACACGATCATCGACCGCAAAATTCGCAAAGAGTCGCTCATGCCGATGGGGCTAGTGCAAGGCATGACGGATCAGGAATTGCGGGACGTGGTGGCGATGTTGATGCAGAAACGGTAGCAGCACGATCCGGCACGGACAGCAGGGTCGAGTGACATTGATTCGGCGCGCGACTAGGTGTTTTCTACCTACGCAACCACTTCAATTCCCGCGCCGGATGGTTCGCGACGTCGTTGGCAATCAATTTCCGATCGCTTACGCTCGTGGCGCGTGGCCGACGAACCGAAAGTTTCGCAAAAGGTCAAGAATCAGCTGGCGAGGGCAAAGCTGCCGACGTCAGGCGCGCACCCTTTTCGGCCGCGTCTGACAAAAAACAAGAAGGGTGAGATGATCGTGGAACGCGCTGAAGCGTTCGGTGCCCCTTCCGCTCAGGCGGGAAGAATGGGCTGGGTTGACCTGGACGGACGTATTTGGCTTCGCGACCGTGCCCATGCCGGACTGCCGGATCACTGGGATGTGCAGGAGGATAAGGGCGCGACCTATTTTCGCGTTGATAACGACGGCAACCTGCTACAATAAGGAGAGAGGCTGACCTAATGGCATACCCTGAGAGCCAGACAAAACACGCAGCCGTGGAAGGACGCACAGGTAAGATCGATACCAGCGCCGTTTCCCCAGAGCATGGTTCTTCGCGGGATCGCCCGAAATTGACCTGGGGGTCGGCCGCGGTTGCAGAAGAAGGGGACACAACGGTCGAGGTCGATGAGGCGATCGAGGCCGATGTCTGGAAGCTTTCGATCGATATGCCAGCTTGTTACGTTTCGGTCCAGATCGAGGGGAGCAACGAAGTCAAAAAACTGCTGGAATTCCTGCATTGGGCGGACTCTACCCATCCGCGTGGGGCGGTCGGCGAGTTTCGCATTCCGCGATCTTCAACCCTCTTGGTGTGGGACGATGAGACGTCAGGACGACTGTTCCTCTGGCTCAACAGGTCAGGAAAGAATTCGATACGTGCGGAATTTGGCCAGCAGCAAATTGACTGTATCTGCTCGGCACTCGCCGAGGCGACAAGCCCAAGTTAGAGGCTTACCGTCTTCAGCAGATTTCGGAATTCTCCTTCAGCACGGCATCCAATCCCGCAAGGTCGCCCAGAACCCATACTTCGATAATGACTCCTTCCTCCATCCGAAAGAATGCGGCGCCATGCCAAACGACGAGTCTGCCGGTCGGCTCATGGCCTCTGAAAAAGCCCTTGTGAATCCCGCTGAAGCGCATCTTGGCAAAGGCGAAATCCTGCTCTGCGACACATTCGAGAATCTCGCAATGATACCGATCAAGCGCCCCCCGCACGGCGCGGACGTAGTCCTTGAAGGATTCGCGGCCGCGCATTTCGTCGCCAAGCGAGCCGCGGAAAGAGACATTTTCCGCCAGCAGTTGACCAGCGGCGTCAAGATCGCCGGCATTCCAGATGTGCTCGTAAAACGCTTTGACGATGTTCGGCGTACTCATCGCGGCCAATCATATCCTGAGAGGAAGTCGATGTGATCTACTTAGCGGCGTCCCGCGCCGCCTCCTCTATGACCGCCGCGACTTCCTTCGGATGTGACACGTAGACGCAATGGCTCGCGCCTTCCACATCGACCGTGTGGCTGCCGGCGCGGGCGGCGTACCAGCGTTCGAGGTCGGGGTTGATCGTCCTGTCTTTCGCCGCCACAACCATCCAACTCGGTTTGCTCCGCCAGGCGGGTGTGGTGATGGCGGCCTTGAAATTGTCTGCCGCGTTGAACACCTGCGATCGGGCCATGAATGCGGCCTGTTCCGCCGGCAGGTCGGCGGCGAAATATTCGTGAAATTGCGCGGGGTCGAGGTAGGTGAAACCGTCGGCCGTCTTTTTGATCGCGCCGGATTTGCTCAAGTCGCTCGGAAAACGCTTTCCGTCGTCGGCCTCGTTCTCTCCCGCATCCGGCATGTGGGCCGCGACGTATACCAAAGCGGCGACCGATGGACCGGTTCCCGCTTCGGTGATTACGGCCCCGCCGTAGCTATGCGCGACGAGGATGCACGGCCCGTCCTGTAGAGCAAGAACACGCTTCGTGGCCGCCACGTCATCCGGGAAGGATGTCTCCGGCTCCTGAACGATGCTGACGTTGTAGCCGTCCTTCACGAGGATGTCGTAAACGCCCTTCCAGCCCGAACCGTCCGCCCACGCGCCGTGGACCAGAACGATGTTTCGAACCCGCCGTTCCCCGAGGGCGGAAGGGTTGCGCGTGGTCGCCGGGCCGCTGGTTTCACCACCGGGCGCAGTCGCCAAGGGGGCAGGCGTGGAAGATTGCGAAGGTTGGCAGCCGACGAGGATCAGCGCGGCGAACGCCGCGGACACGGCGAAAGGCAGGCTATGAATGGACATGGATGTCTCCGTGCGATGCCGGGGATGGAGGGGGAAACGTTAAGGTATGATGACATGAAACGTGAAGACGTGAAACGTGATAAATGCCCCGGCATTCCGCGGTCTTCTCACGTTTCAAGTCTTCACGTTTCACGCCCCATCACCGTTCCTGCCCGATCTGGTAATGCCCCTCGAGCATCGCCCCGGCGCCGACGCCCAGGCTCGGCGCCGTCACGTCGCCTTTGATCTCGGCATCGGGGCCGACCAGCACCGGCCCGCGGCTGTGGATGTGGCCTTTGAGTTTGCCGCGCACGACCAATCCGCCGCAGTTGATGCGGTCGGCAACTACATTCCCCTTCTTCTCGATCGTCACGATCCCGCACGTCTCAATCACCCGGCGGGCCTCGTACCCCTTGAATGGCATGTCTTCCAGCTTCAGCGATTTGTTGCAGTGCTTGCACGTAATGGACATCGCCTTGCGGCCAACCACCTGCGGCTTGCCGCAGTGCAGGCAAACAATCGTCGCCCCGTCACCGGGAGTGGGAAGATTGAGTTCAGTCGCAGCCATTGTCAGTTGTCAGTGGTCCGTTGTCAGTTGTTGAAGGGCGATCGATCGTTGTTGATTAGACCCACGACCCTGCACCTCACGCGGCACCTCTATTCTCCCAAAACAACTGACCGCGGACTACTGACCACTGACCATCATCACTTCTGTCCCTGCGGATGGGGCTGATGTTGCGGCGGCGCTTGCGCGGGGCGGGCCGGCGCTTGCGGCGCGGGGCGGCCGCCTTTGGCAGTGTCGGGGCCGACGCTGACGTGGCCCACGAACGCCGCTCCTTCTTCCACGACCAGCTTTGAAGCCGTCAGGTCGCCCTGGTAGCGGGCGGACTGCTTGAGCTCCACGCGCTCGCTGGCGGTGAGGATGCCCTGCACTTCGCCTTCCACAAAGATCGCCCCGGCGTCCACGTCCGCACTCATCTTCGCCTCTTTGGCGATGTGGAGTCTGCCGGGCGTGGTGATTTTACCCTCGAAGCGGCCCATCAGCCGCATGCCTTTTTCGAAGTTCAGCTCGCCTTTAAAGCTTGCATCGGGGCCGAGAATGGTAGGGAATTCCTGATTGCCCGCTTCCGCCATGGGGTATCTCCATAGACCTTCCGTGATCTGCAAAGCGCCCGCTGCGCCCCACAGGCGATTGAAGCACCCGGCGACCGATGTGCCCGGCCCCATACCGCGCCGGGATTATACGAACCCCCTTCCCACATACAACGCGATTGAAGGGCAGATCACAGACTGTTTTTCACCCCCAAAAACCGCGCTGCACGACCCCGTGCAACCCCCATGCACGACGCGCAGAGCCAAACCGTGTTTCCAGCTTGCCAGCGGGCTCGCATGCACGAGTTTGCACGAATTTGCACGAGGTTTTCGACCTAATGCAGCAATTTTGTGACAATGAATTGCGATCGGCGTAAAGCCAATGTCCGGCGTGTATTACGTCCCCCTCCTCCCCGTCCGCCGATCGTTTCGGTTCTTCGATTCAACGCCGCACGGGGTGGACGCAGTCGCCGGGTCATTGCAACCGGATGGCCCTACGGGCTTCGTTGATCGCGGCGTAGAGTTCTTTCGCGCCAACCCCGCTCCTGCGGAATTTCTTGCAGACCGGCATGAGAACTTTCTCGAAGGTCAAAGTGTCGGCTTCGATGAGGGACTCGATGTACTGCTCGGGCGTCTTGCACAGTTCGCGCGCCCTTTTGGCGGCGGCCTTGTAACGACGTTGGTCCAAGGTGATCGTCGTGCCCATGATGCTTCACTGGTTCAGTTTGGAAATCTCTTGTCTTGGGGACGGCACCGCCCCGCACTCCGGGCAGCGGTCTGGAGTGGCGCGGAGGTCGTAGCCGCAGACCGCGCAGCGGGTACCCAACTCGGATCGCCGACGCTCTTTTTGCAAACGTTTCAGCCGTTCGTCGAAAGAAATAATCGGGTAGGACGCCGCAAGCATAAAAAACAAAAATGATAGGAAGCGAAGCGGGAATTCTCCCGATATCTTCCCATGGGAAATAATGAGAATGTGTCCACATCCGACCCAAAATCCACTCGCGCTCCCATTGTGCGGGAATTTGATTGCGTACGAATGATCCGTCAAGAACCAGGTCGCCAGGAAGCCGGAGCCCGCGATAAGTGAAGCCGCGGAGAAAAGTTTGAACGAGCGGCGGGACATTCCGGGATCCATCATACCATCCGCATGCAATAAGGCCGCCCCTCGCAGGAGGGCTCGACAGTCACTCGCTGCGTTGCGTGGAAATGGCGAAGGTCGTGCCGTCGCACCGCCGCCGACGGTGGGCGAGTACACGACCTTACATGAATCCCCCTTTGGGCTCCTGGCTTCTGGCTCCCCTTCCACCTCAGAACTTCCCATCTCTTGTCTCGAAATGCGTCGGCTTGCCCAGCGTATCCCCGCCCCGCTTTACCCAATCGGCGGCCCAGGCGATGAGTTGGGGGACGCCAACCGTTGGGTAGCCGAAGAGGTCGTGGCAGAGGGCGGCGTTGTTGAGGTAGGCGGTGGCGGATTCGCTGCCGACGAAGGTGGGTTGCTTGCCGAGGTGGCGGCCGAGTTCTTCGCAGAGGGTTCTTACGCTTAAGGTCTCGGGGCCGGTGAGGTTGAGGACCAGGGGCGGCGAGGCGACGTGCTCGAAGGCGCGGATGGCCGCGGCGTTGGCGTCCGCCTGCCAGATGGCGTTGAGGTTGCCCATCGTCAGGTCAATCGGCTCGTTGCGATGCACGCGATGGGCCAAGTCGAGCAGCACGCCGTAGCGCATCTCAACCGCGTAGTTCAGGCGGATGAGGGCCATGGGAATCTTGAGCGAGCGACTGAAGTGCTCGAAAATCCGCTCGCGGCCCAGGCAGCTCATCGCGTATTCGCCTTCGGGATTGGGCTCGTGGGTTTCGGCGCAGCCGCCGGTGTGAACGGGGACCATCGGGTAGACGTTGCCGGTGGAAAACGCGACGATCCGGCTCCCCTTGAACTTGCGGCTGACCATCCCCGGCAGATACGTATTCATCGCCCACGTCCGCGCCTGCTGCCCGGTGGAACCGAACTTCATGCCCGCCATGAACATGACGTTGGGGACCTCGGGCAACCGATCGAGCGCGTCCTGATCCAACAGATCGCAGGAGATTGCCTCGATGCGGTGCTGTTGCAGCAAAGCAGGAAGCTCCGGCGAAGAGAACCGCGAAACGCCGATGACGCGGCGTTTGACGCCCGCGAGATCTATAGCTCGGCGCAGCATCCTCGCGAGGGTGGGCCCCATCTTTCCGCCGACGCCCAGGACGATGTAATCGCCCTCAAGTCGGCGGACGGTTTCGACCACGCCATCGGTGGGAACGCTGAGCAGGTCTTCGAGGTGCTCGACGTCGCGGATCGATTGCGGCGAAGATTTGGCTGGGATTGATGGGGATGGCATGCTGGTTCCTTTGAGAGAATACGCTCGGGCGCGGATTGCGTTTGGGGTGCGTGACACTTTCGGAGGTCTGTCTCAAATTCCCTCCTCCGGTATTCCGGGGGAGGGCTAGGGAGGGGGTCCTTCGGTTGGTTGTCGAAACCATGCCCCCCACCCCTGCCCTCCCCC
>JAQGHP010000355.1 GCA_028288775.1 Phycisphaerales bacterium
GGTGCCGCAGGGCGCGGTGGCGGAGGTCGGGGAGGTGGGCCTTGGATTCGTCGAACCATTGGTGGATGGCGAGATAGTCTTCGGGCTTGCCGCCGAAGAGCTTGACGGAACGCAGGGCGTGGTGGAACGGGTGGGCCACGGCGTTACATCCCCTCGGGTTGCGGCGCGGTCGGGTCATCTACGATTTCGCCGCTCACCAGGTCGGCGGTGAATGCGCCGTAGAGCTGGTATTCGCCGGTGCCGTAGCTGTCGCCGAGGAGTTTTGAGGCCAATTTGTGCGCGAGTGAATCGAGGGCGTATCGCGCGACGAGGTCGTCGGAGGTTTCCTCGTAAGGGTTATAACGTTGCTGCCCTGCGGCCTTGCGAACCCGTTCGACCACGGGTGACTTCGCCAACTCCGCTGCTACGTCCTCCGCGGGGCGCTGATTAGCGCCGAAGGCGAGATATTCGGGGTGGGCGAATCCTTCGTCATCTCCGCCGTCGTACCGCACGCGGAACTGCGTCGCGCCCATGGCGCGCAGGGCGTCCAGCACGATGCGGTCCGGTTCAGCGAGCTTGGCCGGAGTGAATTTCGTCTCGGCCGCCTCGTACACAAAGTCCTCGGACACATTTTGTGCGTCGAAGCCCGGCGGCAAGTCCGCCGGGTTCACTTCCGACAAGACCTCTTCGAGCGCTTCCGAATCACCGCGCATGAATGGCATCGGACCTCCCTTTGAATGACTTGTGAAACTGACAACACACGAAGCATATCAGACGGACAGAAAATCGTAAAAAACCGGCCGACCGAAGCCCAGGGCCATGGGTATTCCGCCCTCTCGCAACAGGCGGTACTATACCCTCACGGTTCATTTCTTTTTGGAGAATGGGGTCATGATGTCAGCCAATCGCATTCGACGGGCGGGTGATTCTCATAGGATTCTTTGGGCGCGTCTGGCCGTTCCAGCGCTGCTGCTTGCTGCCGTTTTGGCGGGGAGCGCGATGGCCGCGCCGGGCGCCAAACCCGCGGCGTACACCGAAGGACAGAAGATCGAAGTCCGCGAAGGCGACTCGTGGTCGGCGGCCAGCGTCGTGAAGCAGGAGGGACGGAAGTTTCTCGTCCATTACGAAGGGGCGGATGCCTCTACGGATGAATGGGTAACCGCCGAGCGCATGCGCGCGCCGGGGTCGGGAGGTGCGCCCGCCGTCGGGGCGGGGCCGGCGACCAACCCTGCCGCAGGGCCGAAACCGGCCAAGCCCCCGGCGGTGTGGAACCTGCACTCTGCCGTCGAAGTGAAATGGGGTGGGCTCTACCGCAAGGCCGCGGTCGTCAACCGTCGCGGCGATTGGTATCTCGTCAACTACGAGAATGGGCCGTTCGACGAATGGGTCGAGCCCTGGCGCATCCGCAAAGTCGGATCGAGCGATGACCCGATCGGCTATGCCAAGCCGAATGCGACGGTTTTTAAGAACAAGGCGAGCAACCCGCCGACAGATAAGCCCGGCCCCGCGCCCGATGAGCCCGATGTGGCAGGTGCCGGAGGCGCGGGCGGCGGGCCGGTGGTCGAATCGGCAGACACCCCGCTCACTGCCACCGACCGCGCGGCCGTCCATGACGTGATCTTCGGCGGGGGCGACGTCGACGCGTTCACACTCGCGCCCGATGCCCAAGCCAAACCGGCAAAGCCCATCGTGCTCAATCCCATCGCGCTGCAGGGCAATTCAGGAGAATTCTCCGACCATGTGACCGCCATCTTCTTTTCCACACCCGATGCCGCGATAGCCGCGGCGGTGCATACCGACGCGGCTCCGGGGAGACCCAACCGCGTGCGCGCCGGGCGAGCGGCGCACGGGAAACCTACCCACGTGCGCATCGAGCGCGTGGACCTCGCGGGCGGCAAGGCGCTCAACGTCAGCGAAATTCCCGGTGACGTCGAGCCTCTGGACATCAGCCCGGATGGCAAACTGTTTGTCGATCATTCCAGCGGTTTCGGTTTTGGCGTGAGCGCGCGGCTCGACGTCTGGCAGATCGACGCCGCGGGCGAAGCCGTGCACGGCGCGAGCTTTGTGCCCTTCGACAATCGGCCACCCAACAACCGCGATATTTCCTGGGCGCGGTTCGTCGATTCCGACCACGTTTTGGTGATGAGCAACGAAGGGTTCATCAGCCTGTGGGAATGGCGCAAGGCGAAGGCGGTGTGGTCGGCGCAGGCCGAGGCGAGGGTCAAGCCGGTGTTGAGCGAGAACGGGAAATACGTCGCCGTGGCGATCAAGGGTAACGAAATATTGATCGCCGAGGCGAGGACGGGCAAGACGCTGGGCCGCTTGAGCGCGGAAAGCACCTGGGCCCTCAAGCTTGCATTCAAGCCGGACGGCACGCAACTGGCCGCGGCGGGGCAGGATCTACTTTTCGTGTGGGATCTGGCGACCGGCAAGAAACTGCATGAACTCTCGCCCATCGGCGTGATGGGTCAATCCATCGCGTGGGTCGGCGAAGGCTTCGTGTTGCTCGACGGGCAGTCGCTGGTGGCGCTGGATAAGAAGATGGTGGCCTGGGTATATGACAATCCGTCCTCGCGGAACACGCAGGGCTCGACGCGCGAAACGTTCGCCGGGCGATACTGGTACGCCGCCGAGGCGGGGCAGGGGGCGAAGCCCGCGCTGGTGTCGGTGGCGCTGCCGCACGAAGCCGCCCGCCGGGAGGCGCTGGCGGTGAACTTCGATCAGGAAATGATCGTCAAGCCCGGCACGACCGTGAGCCTGGACGTGGCGGTGGCCGGCGAGGTGCAGCAGAAGGTCATCGACGCGCTGACCGCCCGGATGAAGCAAAGCGGCATCACCATCGCGGCCAACGCGCCGGTGAAGCTCATCGCCCGCTCCGAACCGGGCGAGACGAGGGAAATGGAGTACCGCGCGTTCCGCGCCGGCTTCGGCGGGAACCAGAAGATCAGCGTCGCGACGAGCAAGCTCCGCCTAGCCCTGGAAACCGCCGGGGGCAAGGTGCTCTGGGAGCGCCGCTCGGCCACCTCACCCCCGGGGATGCTGATGATGAAGCAGGGCCAGACGATCGAGCAGGGCGTCGCCGAGGCGATGAAGCCCTCGGCGGGCTTCTTCGAGAATTCCCGCGTCCCCGATTACGTCCCCAAGTCGCAGGGCGGATTAGGCAAATCCAAACTCACCGCCGCGGGAGTGCAGTCGCCGAGCGTGGGGGCGTGATTATTAATCACCTGCATTGCAAGTCTCCAATACAGAGCTGATCCTCGCGCCCGCTTGCAACGGCATTCTCCGCAATCTGAAACGGCGGACAGACGCTCTTCTCCCCCAAAAGTTCGCCAAAATAATTAATGCAATTTTCTTGTAAACTTGTTTACAAGGCAATGCGCGCATGCTAGATTTGTTTTCTTGCGGTGGACGGTGCCGCAGTTCTTTGACAAGTCATCCGGAACGGGTCTCCTTCCCATCCGTCAACTAGCCGCATCCCCGGGCCGTGCCGGGCTTCGGCTGCGTTTTGTAAACGTGGGCACTGTGCCCATGGCGATCTGACGCCCCGAGATATTGGGATTTAACCCCAGCATCAAGCTGGAAGGAGATTATTCATGGAAATCCATGATAACGAATCGGATGACGTGCCTGAATTAGCTCTCATTTCCGAGGCTCGGCGGCTTGCCAATTTGGTGGTAATGCTGCTCGAACACCCGAAAATGAGGGCTTATGAGGACAAATCGGGGCTCTACGCGACGGCATTCCGGCAGGCAGTGCTTCTTCTGTACTTTGTACAGGAGAGCGAAGTCTGCTCGAACGCTGAGGAGTTCGACGTCTTGCTTTACCTAATTTGCTGTTATGCAGATGGTTTGGCGTTGACGCTCTCGCTGCTCCGTATCCCGTAGGCGGTCGCACGTGTAGCGAACGTTTTTTAAAGCGATATTAAAAGCTCCTAAATTGACCCGGTTTCGCTCGAATTCCCGGCCGTTTTCGAGGTTAATTTAGGAACTGTAAAACTGGATGGGTAACCATGGCGCGCCTCGGCCATTCAATCCGGATTCTTCGTCAGGCTCGCGGCCTAACAGCGGCAACAGTTGCGTCGAAAGCCGATATCAGCCCGGCTTATTTGAGCTTGATAGAGAGTGATGAAAGGATTCCCCCGCAGCAGACACTCGATAAAATTGCCGCTGCATTACAGGTAGAGGTCGCGTTGCTCATCGCGCTCCTACCGGCCAATATCATTCCGTCACGGTCGGAGCACGTCAAAAGCCTCATCGCTTCGCTCAGAAGACTTTCTGATGCCGAAACGGATCTAAGGCGAAAATTAGGTTAGCTTTCATGCGTCCAGAAAACCTTTGTATCGAGCACATCGCAGCCGCGATGAAGCGGTCGTTCGAGGATGTCTTGGCCTTGGCCGAGAATCCAAGATTGGGATACGCAAAGCCGAGAATGAAGCCCGTCGGTGCGAAGATGCGACTCATCACGGCCCCAAGGCGCGAATGGAAGATGCCCCTCAAATGGCTAGGTTTGTTTATTCGGGGCGAATTTCCACTCCATACCGCAGCGCATGGAAGTGTTCCGAATCGATCGCCATTTACTGCGGCTGAGCGACATCTCGGTGTGCGTAATTTGCTTGGCCGAGACGTAAAGAACGCC
>JAQGHP010000620.1 GCA_028288775.1 Phycisphaerales bacterium
CGGCTTCTTTTAGTTTCCTTTGATTCCACCGCATTCCGGGCATCGATCGGGCGTTGCGACGAGGTTGTACCCGCAAGCCGGGCACCGTCCTCGCCTCTTCCGTGACACGCGTCGGAGTGCGAAAAACATGCCCCCGAAGGGCCGGGAAACCCGGGACCGCACAGGCAATGACGATGAACCAATCGGGTATAACCGCTTGCGTTTGCTCCTCCGTAATCCAGCCGAGGAGCGGATGAGGTCCATTCGCATAACTATAACGAAAGCCATGCCATGGCGGAGGAGCGCCATCCGGGCTTGGATAAATTGTCCGTGTGGGCACGATATATTTGCACCGCCAGCCCCGCACCGGCAGGAATTCGCTTCCCGGCGGTGTCATCTGCACCGGCACGTTCGGAACTCGGTAATTAAAGAGCGAAATGCCGACAGCGCCGTGCTCGATAACAATGTACTGCTCCTTTACGATTAACAGTGGACAGAATCGGCCCGGCGGTCCTTCGAGGGTGACGTCCTGGGTTCGTCCGTCCCGATAAACGCAAGTTTTTGAACTCACGTCGAACTCACAATACACCAAGTAGCTCGTCACCCACACGGCAAGCGCGCAGACCATCGGCAGCAGTAAGACGACACGTCCAATAGCGGCAAGTGGGAATTTCATTACTCGTTCACATGCGAACAATCACGGATTGCCGCCTTGATCTGCCGATTTATACTCGCCTTGTGCGGTAACGGGCTTGACGGGAACGACGAATTTTGTCGTTAGGACGGGGAAAATGGGACCCGTGCGATTCGACGCCCCAAGTATCGCATCCGTCCAGTTCGTCCCGTTTTCCGTCCCCCGTAAATACTACTTTTAGCAAGGTGCCGCTAAACCTCCTGCGAATTGCCCCGATTGCCCATCCGTTGCCCGCAAATTGCCCGTGGAAGAGGACGGAACGCCGAATTGCCTTCAAGGCGATGCACCCGTGCGACGATGGATCAGATATGAAGCTGGCTTTCCGAAAGGTTGCGGTCTCCCGCCGTCGTGATCGTTGCTTGCCTCTCATCGAAGCGATCGAACAGAGGATTCTGTTCTCGTTTGTCGTCGATCCGACCGGCACGACCGTCTCCGCGTTAGCCGCGGCGGGCGGGACGCCGCAGCAGGTGCAGACCAATCCCGCGCACGCGGCGGATTCCTTTAACTTCGCCGGGACCCAGTTCGAGCCCGCCTATTCGTTGTCGGCGGCAGCCAACGCCAACTACCAGGCCGCCGCCCAGCAACTGGTTGTCCACAGCGACGCCACCCAAATCACCGGCGGAGGTTTCCTCGGCTGGCCGAGCAACAGCGGAACCCAGGCTCAGGTCGTTCTCAGCTTCAATCTGACGGCGGCGGCCACCGTTCAAATAAACGGGACCCTCGCCGGCACCGGCGGGGGGACGTCGTCTGTCCATCTTGATATTTCGGACTTCATCGCGAATTCGGCCAGTACGTCCGCCGTGAATCAGGCGTTTAACCTCAGCGCCGGCAATCATCTGATCGCGATTGACGCCGAGGGTGCCAATGTACAGGGAACTTCCACCGGGGCGGTGGACCTGACGCTGACGCTCGTCGGCGCGCAAACGCCGCCGCGGATTACGAGCCCCGGGGCCGTGACGTTCAAACTCGGACAGCCATCGACGTTTACGGTCAAGACCACCGGCAGTCCGACGCCGAGCATTAAAGAGACGGCGTTTCTGCCGGACGGAATTGGCTTTGTCGACAACGGCGACGGCACCGCTACCCTCTCCGGCACTCCCAAATTGCTTGACGCCACCGGTCATTACGACCTGATATTGACGGCATCGAACGGCGCCTCGCCGGATGCCAACCAGTTTTTCACGCTCACGTTGTCCGGAGCGAACGGCGCTGCTTCCACGCGGCCCAAATTCACCAGCAATATCAAATCCTTCACATTCCACGCCGGTCAGGCGAACGCATTCACCATCACGGCGGCCGGTACTCCGACGCCGATGCTGTCGCTGGTGGGGACACTGCCGATCGGCGTGAATTTTCAGGACAATACCGACGGGACCGCGTCCTTATTCGGCCAGCCCGCCGGTGGCACCGGCGGAAAGTACAAGGTCACTGTTGTCGCAAGCGACGGTCTCGGGCACACCGTTCGCCAGACGCTGACGCTGAATGTCATTGCTCCCCCACCCACCCCCGCCCAGCTTTCGCCCAAGCCCATAGTGCCGGCCCGTGCGATCAAGATCGGATCAAAGACCAATCGAAGCACGATCCATTTCCATAATCCCAGCCACCAAACGTTCAAGGGGGCATTGCCCGTCGCGCTCTATGCGTCGCCTACGCCGAACTTTGATGGGCTGACTGCCGTTGCGCTGGTGAATCATCCCGTCACATTCAGTCTCGCGGCAAACCAGAGCAAAGCCGTTGCGCTGAATTTTCCTGCGCCGCCGACAATCGCCGCGGGCAGTTACTACCTCGTTGCGGTCTTCGCCGACAACACGACGGTTGCCTCCGACACGACGGTGCAGTTCGGGGCCTGATTAACTTCTTCAGGCCCCGGCAGAAATGGTTTGCTCCCAAGGTGGGACCATGCCATAATGCGCGCCAACGGCATGAGGATCATTTCCCGCAAAACGCTGCGGCAGTTCTGGCAGAAGCGGCAATACGCCGATGCGGAGCAGCCGCTTAAGGCATGGTTTCAGGAAGCGGCCAAAGCCGACTGGAGCAGCCCGGCGGCGATCAAGGCCGCTTACCGGAGCGCGAGCGTGGTGGCGGACAACCGCGTGGTCTTCAACATCGCGGGCAACAAATACCGGCTGGTCGTGAAGGTGAACTACCCTTACCGCGTGATGTATATCCGCTTTGTGGGCACGCATCGGCAGTACGATGCAATTGACGTGACGGAGGTATGACCATGGATATCAGGCCCATCAAGAACGAACGCGACTACCGCCGGGTGCTTACGCAGATCGAATCGCTGATGGACGCCAAGGCCAACACTGCCGAAGGCGACAGGCTCGACGTTCTGGCGACGCTCGCCGAAGCGTGGGAGAAGAAGCACCACGCCATTGAAGCCCCTGATCCGATTCGCGCCATTGAGTTCGCCATGGAGCAGCGGGGCCTGAGCCGCCGCGACCTGGAGCCGTACATCGGCAGCCGCTCCCGCGTGGCCGAGGTGCTCAATTACAAGCGCTCGCTGACGCTAGCGATGATCCGCCGCCTGCACAGCGGCCTGGGCATTCCCGCTGACGTTCTGATTGCCGGCAGCAGTGGGCCCGCCACTGGCCGATAGCGACCGACGGCGCAGCCCACTGAAGGATTGCGCGAGCAACTGGCAGGTCGTAGGGGTGGCAACCGGCCGGGAATTTTGAGATGGTGGGCGGTCGCTGTTTTTCTTTCGTTCGCTCGGGCCGGCGGACGCTCTACTCGTAATCCATCTATGGGAGCAATCATGACTCAGTCACCATCGCAATCGACTGCCAATCCCATGCAGGTTGTCATATACCAGATCGCGGGCGACGAAATGTTCCGGGGCCATCGGCCTGGTGATGCCGGCTGGGAATGGTCCTGGGCGGATTGGCAGCGCGACTGGATGGACAATTCTGCCAGCAAGTTCGCCTACCGATGTCTGCCGCTGACGATTGCGAATCAGGCGGGCTGGTGGGTGAAAAACCCGGTCGGCTTCACCGCGACGTGGTCCGGACGACCCGAGCCGGGGCAGATAAAGATCGCGTTTGACTCCGAGCCGGGGCTTTGGTCGCAGTGGATCAATGACCAGTTCGGGCTCGGGATTATCACCTGGAACACGCCATTTCTGTTTCGCACCAAGCCCGAAGGATCGCGGCTGCTGGTTTGTGGGCCGCTCAATTACTTCAAGCACGGCATTCAGCCGCTGACCGCGATTGTTGAAAGCGACTGGATGAACATGTCGTTCACCATGAACTGGAAGATTACGTCGGCGGGCGCCACGATACGCTTCGACCGGGGGGAGCCGCTTTTCCAGGCCATTCCTCTGGCCTCCAACATCTGTTCGGATCTTCAGGACGCCCAGGTAACCTACATGCGCCTCGAGGAGGACCCGGAGGTGGCAAAGGCGTATACGCGCTGGAAGGAAATGCGCACGGAATTCCATGCCCAGAAACGAAGCGGCCAAGTCAAGCCGGGCGATTGGCAGAAAGACTACTTCCAGGGGCGCGACGCCCTCGGACGGGAAGTCACCTCCGGTCACACGACGAAGATCACGCCTCCTGCCGTCAAATTCAAGAGTCCGAAACCATAACATCCCTCCTATACCGTTGGCGTCTGTAGAAAATAAAGAAGGCCGCCCCCACGACGGGGCGGCCTTCCCGGAGTCAAACAACCGGATCACAACGCGGCTTCACCGTGGCACGGTTTTTCAACCCGTGCGTGTCGCATTGGAATGACAAACGAATTTGGTTCCCAAGCCGCTCGCACGGTTGAAAACCCGTGCCACCATGGCGTCATGGGGTGAACACTAAAACCTTTTTCATCCTGCGATGGCTGGAATATAGCCGCGCTTTTGTCGGTGGGTTTTTGGTTTGCAAAAAGACAATCATCGCGCGACCCAGCCGTCGGATAATTCGCGGGAGACTGGGAAGCCCTTGACGAGTGGCCGGCTCGATCCTCATCGCGGCGGCCGCGGATTCGTCGGCTTGGGCTCGGCGACCGCCACAACCAGCGCACTCAGACTTGCCGGCTTTGCGGGCTTGAGGGTGCGGGCGAGCATTTGCAGGGTTGCGCCGGTGGTGAGGACGTCGTCAACGACGACCACATGGCGTCCGGTAATCTCCGCCGGGTCGGTCAGGCGGAATGCGCCGCGGAGGTTGGCCATTCGGCGCTGGCGCGAATGCAGGTGCGTTTGCGTTTCCGTATTCCTTCGGCGCACGACCGGGCTGGCCAGGGGCAAGTCGCACGCTCGCGCCAGCCTGCGGGCGATCACCTCGGCCTGGTTGTAACCGCGCCCCCATCGCCGCAAAAAATGCAACGGGATGGGAACTACGCAATCGCATTCCTGCAGGAGGGATTTCACCGCCTCCATGGCCAGGAGTCGGTCGGCGAAGAACTCCCCCACCGCCCAGGATCGGTTGTACTTAAGTCGGTGGACGAGCCCGCGGATTGGCGGGTCATAAGGCGTCAGCCGCACGATCCGGTCGTAGTGCGAAACGCCCCTGCCGATGCAATACGGGCACGGCGCGTTCGGATATCCCAGCGGCAGCGCGCACAGCGGACACGCCGGCGTGATCGCCAGATGGTCCACTTCCCCCGAGCA
>JAQGHP010000436.1 GCA_028288775.1 Phycisphaerales bacterium
TTCATCGTGTCCCAGGTCATCTCCTCGTCGCGATCCGGGGAGGAGCCGACGTGGCAATTCAGGCAGGCGAGGTCGCAGCGGAGCCCGAGATTGAGCTGGACGGCGCGGATGGAATTGGCGCGCAGAGCACCACCGAGCGACCGCGTCGTTCGGGCGTCGAACCCCCCGGCAGCCGTCGGCTGCTGGCGGACCGTCAGCGGTACGCTCATGCCACTCCTTCCCCGCACGCCACCCTCCGACGGTTCTATACCCGCGACCACCGGGGGCGTGGATGAGCCGCAAAAATTGTGATGGTATGAAATGCAATCAAACCGTGCGGGCGACAGGTGGGATCGACGAATCTCCATGAGTCCGACCGAGGGCGAGCGGAGTAAAGAAATTCAGGCGCCCATGTTTGGGAGGGTCGGTCCATTCCTTCACGCCGGGGCAAAGCGGCGCAAAATCGCTTTGATTGAAGCGATTGTCTCAACGCCGCGCCGCCCCGGATTTGGTTGCGCTAGAGCGGGCGCTCTGAGGATCCGGGCCGACGCCGCTGCGCGGCTTGGGACCGGCGTGAAGGGGTGGCGCGGTTGGGCAAAACCGGGGGTTCGAGATTCGGGCAGAATTCTCCGACGCAAGAAACGGAGGCTTGGTCGGATTGGGTACAATCTCCGCGAATGCAACTAAATGCCTTCCAAAAAGGACCTTATGAAAATTGTCACACTGAGACATTCGCCCCGCAAAACCGAACTCTTGTCACAGCAAAGACTTGCATGCAAAATGTCCCGCTTTTTGGGCCATAAAACACGAAATGCGAGACAAAATGGGACATTTCGGGACATCGCATGAGGGTCTTTGCGGAGGGTTGAGGCGAATCGCAAGCATTACGTAAGCGCCTTCCGTGTCCACCGTTTGCGGTCCGTCAGCCGATAACATTTTGCTAGAACCCTCAACGCAATGGGGGCGTCCCACTAAACAAAAGGTGGGAACGAAGAGAATCAGGCAAACCAGGTGAGGTATCCAGGCATGGCAGTCAATGACAGCTCTTGGTGTGGCAGCAAGCAGCACGTTCGGCCGGGCGCGTCGCGCCGGGAATTCCTGTACGTCGGGTTGATCGGCGGACTGGGGCTCAGCCTCGGGGACTACCTCTCGTCCCGCGCCATGGGCAGCGAAATCGCCATGCCCGGCACCACCGTCGGCCTGAAGGAAGGCGTGGCCAAGTCGGTCATTCACATCTTCCTGCCGGGCGGCATGGCCAGCCATGAATCCTTCGACCCGAAGCCCGATGCCCCCATCGAATACCGCGGGCCATTCTCCCCGATCCGCACCAAGCTTGATGGCGAATACTTCTCCGAGAACTTGCCGCAGATCGGCGGCATCGCCGACAAGATCACCGTCATCCGCTCGATGACCCACGGCGAAGCCGCCCACGAACGCGGCACGCACAACATGTTCACCGGCTACCGCCCGAGCCCCGCGCTCGACTTCCCCAGCTTCGGCTCGGTGGTCAGCGAGGAATTCGGCCCGCGCAAGAACATGCCGCCGTACGTGTGCATCCCTTCGATGCCCAACCCGTACGCCGGCTCAGGGTATCTCAGCACCAAGTACGGCCCGTTCAGCCTCGGCGCCGACCCGTCCGACGGCGGCTTCAAGGTGCGCGATCTCCAGCTCAATGGCGACGTCAACGACGCCCGCTTCGCCCGCCAGCAGAGCATGCTGGCGACGGTGGACAACCACTTCCGCACGCTCGAGAAATCCGACTCGCTGGCCGCGATGGATTCGTTCTACCAGCGGGCGTACAGCCTGATCAGCTCGAAGGATGCGCGGGAGGCGTTCAACCTCGCCGCGGAGCCCGAGGCGGTCAAGGAACAGTACGGCAAGAACACCGCCGGGATGCGCATGCTGATGGCGCGCCGGCTGGTTGAAGGCGGCGTCCGCTTCATCTCCATGACCTACGGCGGATGGGATCACCACAGCAATCTGACTCAGGGCTTCAAGGGCCAAATGCCCGCGTTCGACAAGGCCTTCGCCGCCCTCATTCGCGATCTCGATTCGCGCAAGCTGCTCGATTCGACGCTGGTGATGGTCAGCTCCGAATTCGGCCGCACGCCCAAGGTCAACCAGACCGAAGGCCGCGACCACTGGCCGAAATGCTTCAGCGTGGTGATGGCCGGCGGCGGGATCAAGCAGGGCCTCATCTACGGCTCGTCCGACCCCACGGGCGGCGAACCCGCCAACGACCCGGTCTGCGTCGAAGACCTCTCGGCGACGCTCTATCACCAGCTGGGCATCGACCCGGACAAGCGCCTCGTCGCCCCCGGCACCCGCCCCATCGACATCGTCCGCGGCGGCAAAGTGATCACCGATATTCTCGCGTAAGTGGGTTTGAAAATTCCGCCTTGTTTAGATGCGGTTTCACAATCCTCGTGGCACGGGCGGCCCGCCCGTGTTCTGCCGCTACAGCGGCAGAATATTGTGGTGCAGGCTTTCAGACTGCGTTAGAAGAAGCAGGCTGAAAGCCTGCACCACAATGGCGAAATCATGGGCGAGGCGCGTCGCGACTGTGAAGGCAACGCCTCGCAAGCGAGGCGGCTAAGCAAGAACGCGTCGGCCCTCGCGGGATTCTGACCGCGCGGTGCCGCATGTGTAAATATTTTTATGAGTAGTATGCGAGGACACCCCTTCTCCCCATCGCGCCGATCTGCCGCAATACTGATCGGGTGTTTGCTGGCCGCAACCTTAACCCCTTCACTCAGCGCCGCCACGCCGGACGTGCAAGTCGTCCTTCCCCGCGGCGTGCAGCGCGGCACCGAGGCCGACCTGGTCCTCCAAGGCGCTCGCCTCGACGACGTGAAGGAAATTCTCTTCTACTCCCCCGGCATCACCGTCACGAGCCTTGAAGCCAAAAGCCCCACCGAACTCAAAGCCCACGTCCAGATCGCCAAGAACGCCCACATCGGCGAATACGCCCTGCGCGTCCGATCGGAAACCGGCATCTCCGATCTCCGCACCCTGTACGTCGGCCCGTACCCAATCGTGGAAGCCAAGAAACCCTTCGGCGATTTCGAGCACCCGCAGCCGATCAATCTCAACGTCACGGTTTTCGGAACCGTCGATAACGAGCAGGTTCACCACTTCGTCGTCGAAGCGAAGAAGGGCCAGCGTCTGACCGCCGAGGTGCATGGGATTCGGCTGGGCTACCTGTTCGATCCGTACGTCGCCATTCTCGACGAAAAGCGATTTGAGCTGTCGGCGTCCGATGACACCGCCCTGGGAATGCAGGACCCAATCGCCTCGGCGATCGTTCCGCAGGACGGCAAGTACATCGTCCAAATCCGCGAGTCTTCCTACGGCGGCAACGGCGCGTCCCATTACCTGTTGCACGTCGGCACCTTCCCCCGCCCCAAAATCGCCTACCCGCTGGGCGGCAAGGCGGGCGAAGACCTCGCGCTGCAATTCCTGGGTGATGTAGCGGGGCCGATCGCGCAGACCATTAAACTGCCGGGCGAAACAACCGCCTCCTTCGACCTCTTCCCCGAGCAGGACGGCTTGATCGCCCCGTCCCCCAATCGCATCGTCGTTTCCAGCTTCGCGAACGTTCTGGAGAAGGAACCTAACGACGACGCGAAGACCGCGACGCCCGCGGACGGGGAGTTGCCGCTGGCGCTCAACGGCATCATCGACCACCCCGGCGACATCGACTTCTTCCGCTTCAAGGCCAAGAAAGGCCAGGCGCTGCACGTCCGCGTGATCGCCCGCGCGCTGCGGTCCCCCCTGGATTCGGTGTTGGCCCTCTACAACGCACAGGGCGGCCAGATCGCGTTTAACGACGACGCCGGGAGCCCCGACAGCTACCTCCGCTTCGACCCCCCCGCCGACGGCGATTACCTCGTCAGCGTTTCCGATCAGCTCAAGGCGGGCGGCCCCGACTACGCCTACCGCGTCGAGATTACGCCGATCAAACCCGCGCTCACCTTCACCATCCCGCAGTACGCCCAAAACTCGCAGGAGCGCTGGACCGTTCCCGTCCCCCGCGGCAACCGCTATGCGACGCTGGTCCGCGCCGCCCGTGCCGATCTCGGCGGGCCGCTTGCCCTCTCCAGCTCCGATCTGCCCGAAGGCATCACGCTCGCCACCGACGATTTTGCAAGCAGCGACGTAGTGCCTGTCGTGTTCGAAGCCAAGCCCGACGCCCCCGTCGGCGGAAAGCTTTCTTCCCTCAGCGGTAAATCCGCGGACGGGAAAACCGACGTGCAGGGCCGCTACGAGCAAAAGGTTGAGCTGGTCATCGGGAACAACAACCAGGCGATGTACTGGTCAACGATCGACAAGCTCGCCGTCGCCGTCACGAAGGAAGCTCCGTTCAAGCTCCATCTCGAGCAGCCCAAGGTGCCGCTGGTGCAGGGCGGATCGATGGAGCTGAAGGTGACTGCCGAGCGTATTGCGGACTTCAAGTCGCCGATTTCCATTCGCCTGCTATTCAATCCGCCTGGCATCGGTGCCGCATCGGCGATGGACATGCCGGGCGACAAGAGCGAAGTGATGTACCCGCTCAACGCCGACCCGGGTGCGGCATTAAAGAAGTGGAAAATTTGCGTGGTCGGCATGGCGGACGTGAAGGGGCAGTTGTGGGTCTCATCCGAGTTGGTGGATTTGGAGATCGCTTCGCCATACATGCTCGCGACGCTGCAAATGACCGCCGCCGAGCAGGGCAAGCCCGCTGCGGTGCTCTGCAAGTTGGATCAGAAGGTGACTTTCGAAGGGAAGGCGAAGGTAAAGTTGCTGGGCCTTCCGCCCAACGCGACGGCGACGGATGTGGAAATCACCCCGGCGGATAAGGAAGTGACGATCCCGGTGACGGTTGACGCAAAGACTCCGGTCGGCACGCACCAAACCCTGTTCTGCCGGGTGGTGGTGATGAAGGACGGCACGGAAATCGTCCACAACCTCGCCCGGGGCGGCGTGCTGCGTGTGGACGCGCCCCCACCCCCGAAAAAGGACGCCCCTCCGCCGCCCCCGGTGCAAACTGCCGCCAAGCCCCCGGAAAAAGCGCCGGAGGCCGTGGCCAAGCCGCTCTCGCGCCTGGAAAAGCTCCGGCAGGATCAGGGGCAAAAATAGTGATGTGGCACAGCCGGCCACCGGCTGTGCTTTGATAATGCACGACAGCCCTGCGGGGCTGGATAGGGATGCGCCGAACCGACAATTGGATTTGACCATGAAACTGCGAACCGGACGACAACTTCTCCTTGCCGCTTCCATCGCCCTCCTGGGCGTCGCGGCTCTCCCGGCCCGCGCCGATGACAAGCCCGCGGCTCCGCCGCCCTTCGAGGTCTTCCCGACGGAGGTGAACCTCACCACCGCCGCGGGCGCGCAGAGCCTCGTCGCGCGCATCACCCGGCCCGACGGCGTTACGCAGGACGTTACCGCGGAAGTGAAGTTCGAGCCCGCGGACCCCAAGCTCGCCAAGGTGGATGGCAACGTCGTTCGGCCTCTGGCCGACGGGGTTACGGAATTGAAAGCCACGTACCAGGGCCAGAGCGTTTCCGTGCCGGTGAAGGTGAAGGACGCCGCGGTGCAGCGGCCGATCAGCTTCCGCCTCGACGTGATGCCGGTCTTCATGAGATCCGGTTGCAACGTAGGCGGCTGCCACGGCGCGGCCCGCGGCAAGGACGGATTCCACCTCTCCCTCTTCGGCTACGACCCCGCCGCCGACTATCTCTCGCTCACGCGGCAGCTCACCAGCCGCCGCATCAACCTCGGCCTTCCCGAAGAAAGCCTCCTGCTCACCAAGGCCACCGGCAAGGTCCCCCACACCGGCGGCACCCGTTTCAAGGACGACAGCCCGCTCTACGCGTCGCTCCTGCAATGGCTCAAGGCCGGCGCGCCCGATGACGCCGCGACCGTCGCCAAGCCCGAGTCGATGGAGATCCTGCCCAAGCAGATGGTGCTGGAAGAAGGGGAAAAACAGCAATTAACCGTCCGCGCCCACTATTCCGACGGCACCGACCGCGACGTCACCAGCCTCGCCGTGTTCCTCACCAATAATGAAGCCGCGGCCAAGGTGGCGGATGGGTTGGTCACCGCCGACAAACGGGGCGAAGCCTTCGTCATGGCCCGCTTCGCCACGTTCACGGTCGGCGCACAGGCGATCGTCGTGCCCAAAGGTTTGCAGTACCAGTTTCCGCCGCAGGTCCCCGAGTACAACTACATCGACCAGCTCGTCGATGCGAAGCTCAAGAAGCTGCGCATCCTTCCGTCGGAGTTGTGCAATGATGAAGTGTTTCTCCGCCGCTCGTTCATCGACATCACCGGCACGCTGCCCACGCCCGAGGACCACGACCG
>JAQGHP010000441.1 GCA_028288775.1 Phycisphaerales bacterium
GCGGTGAAGGGTGCAAAGGTGCTGGTGCTGGGCCTGGCTTACAAGCCGGATGTGGACGACGTGCGGGAGAGTCCCAGCTTCGAGCTTATCGAGAAACTGGAGGAACTGGGTGCGAAGGTCGACTACATCGACCCGCACGTCCCCGCCACCCACGCCATGCGCCGCTACGATTTGCAGATGCAGAGCGTGCCGCTGAACCCGGAGATGCTCGCCGGCTACGACGCCGTGCTGGTCGCCACCCACCACGCCGCGTATGACTGGCAGATGATCGCGGACCACGCGCGGCTGGTAATCGACAGTCGCGGCGCGTTACGGCACGTCGCGGGCTCGCGAGAACATATCGTCAGCGCGTGAACGAAAATATTTGCGATTGCCGATTTACAATTTGCGATTGAGGAACAATGAAGGGCCGAGAAGTGTCTCGCCGTCTTTCAATCGCAAATCGCAAATCGGCAATCGCAAATCCCTTTGATCGCAAATCCATCAAACGCCCGGAGCGGGCCACCCGTGGTGAGTGGCCCGCTCCGATGCAATTCGCTGTCGTTGCGCGTCAGTTCTTACACGCTGTACAACTGGCTCTGCGGGATCGCCTGGACCGGGACGTTAGGGCCCGACCAGAGGAGCTGCGCGGTGGCCGTGCCGGCGTTCTCGAAGTATTCCATCTTGATGGTGTACTTCTGCCCGGCCACGAGATTGATCGTGCCCTTGTTCTGGGTCACGCCATGGGATGTCCAGTTATTGACGACGAGCTGGCCATTCACCCACAGCCGCACGCCGTCGTCGCTGTTGGTGTAAAACGTGTAGGTGCCGGTGGTCTCGGCCTGCACGTGCCCGGTCCAACGGGTGGACGTGTGGTCCGCGGAGAGCCGCGGGTCCGGCGCGTTCCAACCCCAATTGAAATTCACCTGGCGGTCGACCCGCGTCACGACGGCGGCCCCGGTCAGGGTCATGTCGTTGAAGTAGGTCCCGGTCAATCCGTTTCCGGTCCCGATCACCTTGGCGCCCGTGGGGGGTGGCGTTGGAGTCGGGGTCGGAGTCGGCGTGGGAGTGGGCGTCGGGGTCGGGGTTGACGTGGGGGCCGTCCAGCCGGAGTACGAACTCGGGTTCAGCGCCCCGACGATCGTGCTGCCGCCATCGTTAGCGACGCCCTGCCAGCCGCCGGACATACTACCGTAGTAGTTCTTGTCTTCGTACCAGAACGTGGGCGCCCCGCTGGTGGAGGCGTAATGGTTGCCGCCCATGTTCAGGCTGCCGCTGAGCCCGCCCGAGCGGATGTCCACCGCGGGATTTGAGCTGTTCATCGACACGGTGTTGTTGGTGATCGTGACGTTGCGGCTGGTCTGGTGGACGGCACTGCTGTAGCTGGGCGGCAGGTAGTGGTCGATACCCGTGACGAAGATCCCGCCCTGGCCCGCCGTGGCGGAGTTGATCACCGTGTTGCCGGTCACCGTCGCGTTTTCCGCCCCCCAGATGCCGATGCCGGCGTACTTGGCGTTCATCACGACGTTGTTCTTCACCACGCCGTTGATGTTCTCGTACAGGCCCGGATCGACCGAGTGGTTGAACCACTGGTAATCCGTGTCCTGCCCGAGCAGGATGCCGCCCAGGCCGATGTTCGAAAACTTGCTGTTCTCGATGAGGGTGCCTACCGCGCCGCCCTTCACGTAGATGCCGTTGGTGGCAATGTCATGGACGTAGCAGCCGTTCATGGTGAAGTAGCTGCCGTTGACGTTGTCCACGCCCTCGGCGTTGCTCGGGTCACGGCGGCCGGAGTTGTAAATCTCATCGCCGATCATCGTGACATGGTCGCTGCCGGGCGTGATCTTCACCACGTCGCGGCCGCTGTCGTGGATCTTGCTGTTCTGGATCAGCAATCCGCTCACGCCGTATTGGCTCGACACGCCGGTGTCGTAGTTGCTCTCTGTCTTGATCGCGTAGTAGGAGCCGCCGCTGATGTCCAGGTTCAGCAGCTTGCCGTTGTTGGCGCCCAGATCGTAGTCGATCGTGGCGATGGGGCCGCTGTCGGCGTTGGACGAGGTGATCGCGGCGTGCTGGCCGGGGGCGGACTCGATCGTAATATTGGGCTTTTCGACGAAGTCGCCGCCCTGGTAGGTGCCGCTCATGAGGTTGATGGTGTCACCGGCGGAAACCTTGGCCAGGGCCTGCTTCAAAGTCCGCAGGGGCGCCGATTGGGTTCCCCCCGCCGAGTCATTGCCGGTGGTCGAAACCCACAACGTGGCACTCATCAATTGCCGCGACTCCAGCGACTCGATCGCGACCGCGGCCGCGCGCTTCACTACAGACTTTTTCCCGCTGACGGACTGCGCTCGTACAAAACGCATTGAAAACTCCAATCGTATGAAAAACAACCACCAGTCGCGGTGCGCGAGCACCATGCGCGTTCGCGCACGCATCGAAGTCGACCGGACGAGGAAACAGACCGGCGTTTTTGAAAAGGGGACATTCTTCGCGGCAGCGCCACTCGCGCTGGACACCGCGGGCGGAGGGCAGGGGCTAAGTGCCGGCACGCAATTGTGTTGGCGCGCGGACTCTCCCAGCTCGTCTCACGTATTCCATCCGCCGGTCATGAAAAAGAACCCAACACCCACAACCAACCATCTCGCCGCCATTGCAGCGGCCCGAGAGCAGGGACTTGAATCCCACTATTGGGGAGAATCCCACTATTGTGGAAGGCCGCGCCCATAGCCTCAGTCACGCGGCATGCGACACCGTAAGAGCCATTACGTCGTAGAACAAGGCAAAACCGACGGGAAATCAAAAAAACATATTTCCGCAAGCAGATGTGTGATTGTGATAAACGCGGCGAATGCGACGTTTCTGAGCGCTACAACGCGGTTGCTGCATTCCATCCCTCGTCGGGCAGGAAACTACTCCCCCTCTCCCTCGTACTCGGGGAAGAGGGCACCGGAGCGGGAAGCAGCGAATCAATTTTAGAACAAAAAGTATTTCTGCGCCAGCGGGAGCCGCGCCGCCGGGGGCGCGGTGAGGTGTTCGCCGTCGGCGGTGACCTTGTACGTTTCCGCGTCCACTTCGATGCGCGGCGTCGCGTCGTTGAGTTTCATGTCCTTCTTGCCGATCGCCCGGCAATTGCGCACGGGCGCCAGGCGCTTGGTCAACCCATACCCTTCCACCGCGCCCGATTCCACGGACGCCTGGCTCACGAACGCCACGCTCGTCGCCCCCACCGCCAGCCCAAAGCTGCCGAACATTGGCCGCATGAACACCGGCTGCGGCGTCGGGATCGAGGCGTTCGGGTCGCCCATCTGCGCCCACGCGATCATTCCCCCCTTCAATACCATCTCCGGTTTCACCCCGAAAAACGCCGGCTTCCACAGAACCAAGTCTGCCAATTTCCCCGGCTCGATTGATCCCACCAAATGCCCGAACCCATGGGCGACGGCCGGGTTGATCGTGTACTTGGCAATGTAGCGGCGGATGCGGAAGTTGTCGTTCCCCGCCCGCTCTTGCGCGAGGCGGCCGCGCTGTTGCTTCATTTTGTCGGCGGTCTGCCACGTCCGGGTGATCACTTCCCCGATCCGCCCCATCGCTTGCGAATCCGAGCTAATGATGCTGATCGCCCCGAGGTCGTGCAGCACGTCCTCCGCCGCGATCGTCTCCCCGCGGATCCGGCTCTCCGCGAACGCCACGTCCTCCGGCAGATTCTTGTCGAGATGGTGGCAGACCATCAGCATGTCCAGGTGCTCGTCGAGCGTGTTAACGGTGTAGGGCCGCGTCGGGTTGGTGGACGACGGGAGCACGTTGGGCTCGCCGCAAACGCGGATAATGTCGGGGGCGTGGCCGCCGCCCGCGCCTTCGCTGTGGTAGGTGTGGATCGTGCGCCCTTTGAACGCCGCGATCGACGCCTCGACGAAGCCGGATTCATTGAGCGTGTCGGTGTGGATCGTCACCTGCACATCGTGCTGCTCGGCGACGCCCAGGCAGCAATCGATGGCGGCGGGCGTGGTGCCCCAGTCCTCGTGGAGCTTCAGGCCGATCGCCCCCGCCGCGATCTGCTCGGCAAGGCCTTCGGGCTTGGAAGTGTTTCCCTTGCCCGTGAACCCAAAATTCAACGGCAGCGCATCCGTCGCCTGAAGCATCATGCGCATATGCGCCGAACCGGGCGTGCAGGTGGTCGCGCACGTTCCCGTAGCCGGCCCGGTCCCGCCCCCGACCATCGTGGTCAATCCCGCGGCGATGGCCTCATACGCCTGCTGCGGGCAAATGTAATGGATGTGCGTATCGATCCCGCCCGCGGTGAGGATCAGCCCTTCGCCCGCGATGACTTCGGTCGTAACGCCGATGATCATCCCCGCTGAGACACTCGCCATGACGTCCGGATTGCCCGCTTTGCCGATCGCGGAAATGAATCCGCTTTTGATTCCAACATCCGCCTTGTAGATGCCGGTGTAATCCACGATCAGCGCGTTGGTGATCACGCAGTCGAGCGCATCGGCGTCCCCCACCCCCGCCGCCTGCCCCATCCCTTCGCGCACGGTCTTCCCGCCGCCGAATTTACACTCGTCGCCATAGGCGGCGAAGTCGCGCTCGACTTCAAGGATCAGTCCCGTATCGCCCAGGCGAACCCTGTCGCCGGTCGTCGGGCCATAGATGTCAGCGTATGCGGAACGGGAAATACGGTGGGGCATCGGGTGGTCCTTCGATTCTGAAATTTCTTATCGCCCAAGCGGGACGCTCACGGCGCAGTGGCCGGCTCCGCCGTCTGGGTCCGCTTGAGTTGTGCTAACTCCGCGTTCATGTCCTGAATCAGGGCTTCAAGGTGCGCGATACGTTTGGCGCGATCGGCCGCGGTAATCGGCGGACCGTCGGAGGGGGCCGGGGTCGGCGTGTTGGATACGACTGTCACCGGCGGAGGCGCATCCTTGTTGACGCGATGCACCTCCACGCCCCCCTGCGGGTTGGGCACCACCTCGGTTCGGTAGGAAGGCTCGTGGCAGGCGACCGCCGTGCAGCCCAGCATCGCCGCGGCGGCGAATCGAACCAGCTGCTTGATCGGAAGGGCCGAATTCGACTTGCCGCGGTTTTTCATTGCATCTTCGCTCATCGCGCTCCTTGCACTTTTGCTGACACTTCTACGAATTCCATTTCGAAACTCGCGCCACGCTCGGAATCGCCCCGCAAGCGGGGCGGCTAAACTGGGCGCGGCAATCCAGGTAAACCCGTGTTAAGCACAATCGTGGGCGAATCCGCCCTCTCGCACGCGCCGCATTGCGTCGGCTTTTCCGGCTTCGGACACGGGGCCGTCGGCGAGGTTGTTGCCGCCGCGAATGACTTTGTTTCCGGCGATGTCCACCAGCTTTACCGTCTTCGTATCGCCCGGCTCGAAGCGCACGGCGGTGCCGGCGGGGATGTCGAGGCGCATGCCGTAGGCTTTGGCGCGATCGAATTTCAACGCGGCGTTCGTCTCGATGAAATGGTAGTGGCTGCCCACCTGCACCGGCCGGTCGCCCAGATTTGTGACGACGAGTTCCGCCGCCCCGCGGCCGGGATTGAGCTCGAGCTCGCCCGGGGCGGTTTCGTATTCGCCGGGGGTCGGCTCTTCTTCGGCGGGGGCGAAGCGCGAGATGTCGGGGACGGGCAGGAAGCTGCCGGCAAGCGCCAGGGCGAGATCCCCATCCTCGGCGGCCACCGGGTGATGCACCGTCACGAGCTTGGTGCCATCGGGGAAGGTGCCCTCGACCTGCACCTCGGCGATCATCTCCGCGACCCCCGCCATAACCTGCCGCCGGCCGAGCAGACGCCGACCGACGTCCATTAATTCCGCGACGGGCCGGCCGTCGCGTATGAACTCGAGGACCTGGGCGGCGATCAGCGCCACGGCTTCCGGGTAGTTAAGGCGCAGGCCGCGGGCCAGCCGCTTTTGCGCCAGGAACCCGGCGTTATGGAGCATGAGTTTTTCGACATCGCGGGGAGACAGGTGCATGGCAAATCTTTCAAGGTGTCAGTGCTTCCCAACACTGCAGCGCTTTCGGTTGGCTCCCTGATCTTCCAGCGGTATCCCAGAATACGAGACCTTCTGCGGTTCGGCTACCACTTCCGCGCCCATGGGTCGTCTCCGAGGAGTTCGGAGGCGAAGGAGAGCCGCTCGCGAAACCAGCGGCCGACGGCTTCGGTCGTTGGTCCGGCGGCGCGTAAGACCGCGCCGCCGGGGAGCGGGCTGGCGGAAAATATCAAATTTTCTCCCGGCGTCACCGGCCTCGACTGCACCCATTCTAGCAGATTCGCAGCCGGACGCTCCATGCGCGGACCGATAAGAATTGCCAGCCCCATGCAGTCGCACCGGCCCATGCGGTGCTCGGCACCGACGGCCCCGTCGGCGGCGTCGAGCCGGAGGGCGTCACGGAAAATTACGCGGCCGCCGACGGCAATGTCCGTGCAGGTCTGGTAGCGATCAAACGCCCACCGCTCTCCCCTCGCCCGGCGGCCGCTGGTAAGCCAATCGATCATCAGCAGTGAGGCGCCGGCGTGCAATTGAATGCTCTGACGCTGCTCGTATACCGCTCCGGCGAAGCAGGTCACGGGGTCGGGGGCCACGACGCACGTCGCCCCCTCTTCCGCGATCAGCAAAATCCGCTGTGAACTGGGAATTCCAGCGGGCGAGCGGTACACCTTCGTCGAGGCCTGCGTCCCCAATATGCAGGCCGTTCCGGCCCCGGCCCGCACCGTCAGGGCGATAGTGTCGCCCGCAACCAGCCCGCCGCCGAAGGTACTCGTGAAAACGCGGGCGCTCATGCCATGGCCGCGCGGGGTCAGCAGGCGCAGCGGGCTGGAAGCCATCGCCCGCGTGACCGCGGTGCGGCCGTTGACGCGGGTGAATTCCAACTCGCCATGGCCGGGCAACGGGGCGAGGGCCCGCGTTGGGAAGGCGACCGGCAGATCGACGGCCGATTGGTGCATGGGTGTTGCCGTAGCATCCGCGCGCCCCACATACTTGCCCCTGTACGCTTCCTATCGCACTTCCGCGAACGGGATGGAATCCCCCGCCTGCGGATGATGATTCCCTTCGGTCGCGGGGAGGGTCGCCGTCGCGTGGGCCCGGCTGGAGCGGAAGAAGCTGGTGCGGTCGAGCACCTTTTCCTGGAAGTCTTCGAGGTACAGGTAGATCACGGGCGTCACGTAAAGGGTGATGAACTGCGACACGAGCAACCCGCCGACGATTACCAGACCCAGCGGCCGGCGGGATTCGCCGTCCGCGCCGTAGCCGAAGGCGATGGGCAGCGCGCCCATCAACGCGGCCA
>JAQGHP010000476.1 GCA_028288775.1 Phycisphaerales bacterium
TTCGTCCTGGCAGGCCCACCCGATTGCGATAAGTCAAAGTCTCGGCAGCTCGGGGGCGCAGGCGTTGGGCGGTAGTTCGCCGCAGTCGGGGACGACCACGCCGGACCAGATGCGCGGCGCGTACGGACTTGGCGCCTATGGCTCCAGTAACATCGTTTTCGGGGGTGTTCAGGGGGACGGAACGGGGCAGACGATAGCGATCATTGGCGCGTACGACGACCTGAACGCGTTTACTGACCTGAATACCTTCTCCTCGGCGTTCGGCCTGCCTACGTTTGCCACCCCGGCGAAACCGGTCGCGGGAATGCCGACCTTCTCGAAAGTGAACCAGTCCGGCGGGTCAACCCTACCGGCGGCAGATGCGACCCATGGTTGGGACGTGGAGGAGTCCCTTGACATCGAGTGGGCCCACGTCATGGCTCCCAAGGCCAATATTATGCTGGTGGAGGCCAGGTCCAATTCCTGGAGTGACCTGATTCAAAGTGCGGTCGTATGGGCGGGCGGGGCTCCGGGTGTCTCGGTGGTCTCCATGAGCTTTGGCGGCCCGGAGTTTTTCGATGAGAATTCGGTCACTTGGAACTTCGACCAATACTTCACCACACCAACGGGCCACAATGGCGTAACATTCCTGGCGGCCAGCGGGGACAGCGGCAACCCTGGGGGCTACCCGGCGTTCTCGCCGAATGTGATAGCCGTGGGCGGCACGGCGATTCATGTCAAACCCGATAATAGTTGGTCCAGTGAAAACGGTTGGACGGGCAGCGGTGGCGGTATTAGCCTTTATGAGCCGCAGCCTGCCTACCAGATCGGCAAAGTAAATGGCACGTCATCGACCCAACGGACCATCCCTGACGTCTCGATCGAGGCCGATCCGAGCACGGGTGTGGCAGTTTGCGACTCTGCGGCGTATGGAGTGAATACGCCCTGGCTTTCGGGGTTCATCGAGGGTGGCACGAGCCTGGGGACGCCGATGTGGGCAGGACTGATTGCGGTGGCCGATCAGGGTCGGGTTTTGGCTGGAGGGGGAACGCTGAACGGGGCGACGCAGACGTTGCCCGCGCTCTATAAGCTGCCGGCATCGGATTTCCATGACATCACAAGCGACACGAGCAACCCGCCGCAGCCTCTTGCCGCCGGCTACGACCTCGTGACGGGGCTGGGATCGCCGGTGGCCAATAAATTGGTCCCCGATCTGGCCTCCGTTGGTCCGACGCTTAATTCGGTTCAGATTGACGATGGGAACCGCCAAAGGTCAGAAGTTCGAAGCCTGACGTTCAAATTTGACCACCCGGTCACGTTGGGGACCAACGCGATAACACTCACCCAGTTGAATACCGGCGGCAGTGGGTTGAACGACGGGAGCGCGCCGATGGTCGCCTCGGTGGCTTTGGGGGTGCCGACGAGCTCTGACGGCGGGATCACCTGGGTCGTCAAGATCGTTCCCGGCACGGCTTTCAGTGACATATCTGGTAGCCTGACGGATGGCATTTACAGCGCAACGGTGCATTCCGGGTTAATCAGTGATGCACTGTCGCAGCACATGGCCGCCGATCAAACCAAGACGTTTCACCGCCTGTTTGGCGACGTGACGGGGGCAAAGACCGTTGCCAACGCCGATTTTGCACTATTTTCGAACGCGTTCGGCAGCGTATACGGTTCGTCCAATTACAACCGGTACTTCGATTACCGTGGACTGAATGGGGCAATAGGAAACGCCGATTTTGCCCAGTTTAGCAATCGTTTCGGGAAGACGTTTGTCTATGTGGCGAATTGAATGAGGGTGACTGCGATGTCCTGCAAACGCCATCTGGATTGGTCTGATTACGTCCTTCACACTGTCCGAGCAATTGCAACATTCCCGTACTTTTTTCTTGACACGGGAACCGGATTGGGGCATTATAAACCGCGGCGGACAATTCCTCGATTGACTCTGGAGAATGGAGAATACATGTCGATTCGGAAACTCAGGTTGGCGGCGTTTTCGGCTTTTGCCATGGTGTTGATGGGGGCGTTGCACCAAGCCAGTGCGGCTGTCGTCTATACTTACATAGCCGAAAAGCCGACTTATACTGTGCAGCCCAATTCAACCGTCGTGGTGAATGTTTATTTGCAGGAGCTTACGAGCGCCGGAAGCGGTTCGTTCCTTGCGACCGATGGTGGCCTTGCGGGATTTGGGACGGCAGTAGCTCAATCGAGTAATGGTCTCCCGGCGTCTCCGTCCAAGCTTACCGCTGCCGCGGCAAATGCCACCGACTTCACTGTCTTCAATACTGCCGCTTACAATTTCGTGGACATCACCGGCGCTTCTGGCCAAATCGCGGGAGCTATCAATGGCGTCGGTGGGGCGGCAGGGATTCAGGTGAATAATTCCGGCGGCAGCACGGCCCCGGCAAAGGCCAACGCAGTTTATCTGGGCAATTTCACCATCACAGCCGGTCCGTCGGGAACCACGCAGTTTACTCTCGGCGCCATCGATTTTGTGAATGGCCAAAACACCTTAACCAAGAACAGCGTGTACGATATTGACCTCCAACAGGACCAAAACGGGGCTACCACCAACTTGTTCACCGGTGTGGGGACCAACCTGACCACTTTCAGCGTGTCGGTCGCCCCTGAACCCGCGAGCTTGGGATTGCTTGCCTTCGGCGGGCTGCTCGCCCTTCGCCGTCGGCGGGCCTAATGCCGCATGATACGCTCGACCGGCAGTGTTCATGAACGTCTGTCGAGCCGCCGCTCAAGGCAATACAAACAGAAGAGGCCACACAGTCGCACTGTGTGGCCTCTTCTGTTTTCGCTCATATCTTCTCATAAAGAGGTGGCACGCAAGCGCTATCGCCCCCCGGGGGTCCGCGGTTGCGAATCTCTTCAAGTGCCCCCAAGGCTTTCCCGATTCGATAGGAGGAAGCACGGGCCAATATGATTGGCCCACCGCATGATTCAATCCTGTTCGAGGTAATTGCATGACGCCCAAGCGCAGGTGTTATGGCCGTGGGCCCATCTCCGAGCGCCTTGAGCGCAGGATTTTGTTAAGTTCGGCCATTGCGCTCGCCGCCGAAGCCTCCACCGCGGACGCTACTAATTTCGTGGCCATCCAGGCGCTGCGAACAGCGAGTCACGCGCCCCATGCGAACCCGCCGGGTACATTGACGATTTCTCGGACAGTAGGAATGGGACAAGTTTCGGACACCCTCGGCGCCACCGATGGATTGACAGGCCAGTATTTTCAAGGGGCGGTATTTCAGAATCTTGCCTTCACCCGCATCGACCCTTCAATCGCTTTCAGTTGGCCCGGCACTCCAGACCCCGCCATCCCAGGCCGACCGTTTTCCGTCCGGTGGACGGGGCACATCGTCGTTAATCTCGGCCGGACCTACACGTTCAGCGTCCGCGGAAGCGACGCGGCACGGTTGTGGGTGAACGGCAAACTGATCGTCAACGACTGGAAAATGCACGGCACGAAGACCGATTCCGGGAGGATCAAGCTGGCCGCGGGGTCAGGCATTACCGTTCGTCTTGACGTGTTCCAGAGCGGGCAGAAACCTGGTTCAATACAGTTGCTGTGGGCGAGCGCCGGACAAAAGGCCCAGCAGATTCCGGGCGCATCGCTGCTGGCCAATTCCGCCCCCGGGCCGACTACTGCGCCCACGGCGCCGACCGGTTTGACCATGGCAGCCGTGTCGTCAACGCAAGTTAATCTCGCGTGGGGCGCGACGGCAAAAGCGACGAGCTATACGATCGGGCGGTCAACTGACGGAATCCGCTTTGTCTCGATCGGCACGGTTGCGGCGGGAACACTTTCCTTCACGGACACGACTGCGGTCGCCGGCACGTCCTATTCCTACAACCTGTGCGCGACAAGCGCCGGGGGCACGTCGGTCCCGTGCATGCCGGTCGCGGTAACGACGCCGCCGGCGGCTCCGGGCGGGGTGATCGCCGGCGTGGTTTCGGCAACGCAAATTGACCTGACCTGGGGAGACGTGGCGGGGGAGACGGGGTTCGAGGTCTTGGGCTCGCTGGACGGCGGGGCGCACTACTCGCAACTGGGTTTGACGGGAATTGGTTCGACGACGTTTCATGCCGCGGGCCTGACTCCGTCCTCAGCCTACTTACTCGAAGTCATCGCCCTGGGGCCCGGCGGGAACTCGAGCCCCAGCGGCCCGGCCGCCGCGACGACGCCGGCGTTGCCCGTGGTTGACCCGCCTGCCGCACCCGAAGGCCTGGCGGCAATGGCGACGTCCGCGTCGCAAATCGCGCTCACTTGGAATGATGTGGCATCCGAAACGGGGTTCATCGTCGAACGCTCGCCCGATGGCATCTCCGGTTGGGTAGCGGTGTTGTCAACCCCCGCGGGCGTGACCGGCGCCATCGACACGGGACTGCCCGCCGCCACGCCAATTTTCTACCGGGTCCGCGCGGTCGGCGCCGGCGGCAATTCAGTCCCCGGCGGCACGGCCGGCGCGACCACCTCAGGCGTGCGCTACGCGTACGTGACGGACCACACCTCCTACTCGGGCGCGGCAGGCTCCGACGTGACGGTTTACCTTTACTTGCGGGAATACCTCAGCGGCGGCAGCACATCAATCATCGTGTCAGACGGAGGCCTGTCGTCATTCGGGGTGTCAATCGACCGGTCGTCAGCCAGTTTGCCGGCGGGCCCGTCGACGATTACCGCGCTCGCCGCCAACGCGGCGGATTTTCCGGCGTTCAGCGGAAGCCCCTTCACCCAGTTCACCGCCTCCTCGGGCGCGGCGTTTGGCGCCATCAGCATCGGAAGCGGCAGCGGGGTCGAGCCCGGAAACACGGGCGGGGCCGCGCCATCGATCGCGGATGAGGTCTACCTCGGCCGCCTCCATGTCACGATCGGCACATCGGGCACCACGACTTTCAGCGTCGGCGCTATCGACCCCATCAACGGCGGCAGCACGACGACGAAGAGCGACATATATGACCTGGACATTTCCCAAGCCACCGCCCCGGCATACACGGGCGTGGGTGTCGCGGCTTCATTGTTCACCGTCACCGCAACCCCGTAACAAAATTCAAAACCGGCAGGGGGCGTTGCCGGTGACCGGCCGCGGGGATGGCGTGCGGCGGCGGGAGGTCGCGCCGGACGTGAATTACGTTGCGATGAATGTCCGGGCGCTCGTGCCGCCTTCCCCGACGGCGAAGCGGACCGTCTTGGCGCAGCGGGGGCAGCGTCCCTGGTACGTAGCGCCGTCGGGGGAGCGGTAAATGCGCTGGTAGACGTTGCAGCAGGCGAAGAGGACGCTGAGGTAGGGACGGTTCTGCGGGGGAGCGGGACGCGCGGACGAGGGGCCGGCGGAGACGGAGAGGTCGATCTTGTAGTCGCGGGGGTCGCCGGGCATATCGTCCACTCTCTATCATCGAACGCGGTGCGGGGTTTTCTTCAGTTGCCGGGTCTATCCCACTTTGCCGGGATGAGGACCGCACGAACGCTCGCCGCATTGGGCGGAATGAATGGCCGGCCCAATCATTTGGGCGGTGTGCCTTTCGCGTGGCGAGCCCAGATCTTTGGGCTGATTTGCTGGATGAGCTGCGTCGCGTGGGAGAGAACCTGGCCCAGGGTCGCCTCAATTTTCAGGCGCTCGGCGGGGTCGTGGTCGTCGGAGAGGTTGACACGAACGTTGTACACCGCGCACCGGACGGCGGCCATCGCCAGGTCGGCGCAGACGGCCAGATCCGACAGCAGATAGTAGTTGACGAAATCGACGATCTCCCCGCAGATCTCGAGGATGGCGACGGCGGTCGCGCCGATCGCCTGGGGGGTGCGGATGGACGCCAGAAGGGCGGCGGGGAGATTGGCGTCGCGCTCGGGGCCAGGCGGGAGCTTGCGGGCGGCGGTGAGGGCGGTGTACGCCGATTGGTCTTCCACCATCAATTCCAACAGCAACTCGCGGGCGCGGTGCAGGCGTTGCAACGCCGCGCGCAGCGTGCCTTCGAATTGCGCGAGGTCCTTCTTGCCGAGGCTGTAGTTGATGACCATCTCGCCCATGGAGGCGGCGAGTGCGCCACAGAGGGCGGTGACGCTCCCTCCGCCGGGCGTGGGCTGGCGGGCGGCGGCGGCGTCGAGAAATTGTTGGATGGTCGTCGTTTGGTCGTACATGTTGGTTGGTCTTCCACCGACGGTGGGCGAGTACGCCCACCCTACGGGATACTCAATGAACGTGCGCAATTCGTATTCTGTGGTGCAGGCTTTCAGCCTGCCAACGCAGCCTGAAAGGCTGCACCACAAGCGCGTGTTTGCGCAACGCGTTTAGGGAAAGGCTCATTTCCCGGCTGCGCCGGTGTCGTGTTGTACGCCGCGGGGGGTGAGGTCCACGGGCGGGAAGCTTGGGTAGGTTCGCTCGCCGGGCTTGGTTTTTACGACGTCGGGCGCTGGCGTGCTGATCGTGACGACGCAATCGCGGATGCGGTGGCGGGCGAGTGATTGCACCTGTGACAATTGCACTTCACGGATCTTCGCCGGGAATTGATCGTGGAAGGCATAGCCGAGGCCGAAGAGCTCATCCAACGCCGCGACGGAGGCCTGGGCGGCGGGGGTTTCGTGCTCCATGGCATCCGCCACGTCGATCAACTCCTTGGCTCGGTTGAACCACGTCTCGTTGATGTCCTGCGGGGTCCCTTGCAGGCGGGCGATGTTTTCCAGGCACAGGTCCACGACCTCGTTCACCTTGGCCGGGTCGCAACCGGCGAAAACCAGGAATGTGCCGGGAAGATTCTTGTCGCGGCCGGGCGTTGCCTGGGATTCGACGACGTAGACCAGCCCGCGGCCGCGGAGGGTCTCGAAGAGGTAGCCGGTCGGGTAGGTGAAGCCGCCGGTGACGGTCTTGGCCATGGTGAACGCGTAGGCGTCCTTGTCGCCGATGTAGGGGCGGGCGTTGAAGCCGATCACCACGCCGGCGATACCGTCCTGCTCGGTCTTCTGCACCTCGACACGCTGGACGTTGATGGACGCGCTTTGCGCCGCGGGCGTGTCATTGCCCACATCCGCCGCGCCTTGCTGTGAGCCGGCGGCAACCGCCGGGGCATGCTTCTCGCCCTTGCCCAAAAGTTCCGCAGCAAGCGCCTTGGCCTTGTCCAGATCAACGTCGCCGTAGATGGCCAGCACGCGGCGGGCGCCCATCACCTTGCCCGCGTACCAGTCGCGCATCTGCGGGACGGTGAAGGTCTCAACGTTCTGCTGCGTGCCCTCGGGCATCAACTGATAGGGAGAATGCTGCGGGCCGTAATACTTGTTCTTGAAGAAGCGGATGGACTGCTGGGACCAATCGGCATCTTCGCTCTTGATGGCCGCCTCGACGCGCTTCTTGAGCGGGCCGGCTTCGGCGTCGGCGAAGGCGGGGTTTTTGACGATGTCGGCATAGACGTTGAAGGCCTTCGCGAAATCGGCCTTGAGGCAACTGGCCGTCCAGGTCCAGGAGTTGTTGCCGGAGGCGACGGACATCTCTCCGCCGATGGAATCGAAGAACTCGGCAATCTGCTCGGCGCTGCGCGTCTTGGTGCCGCGCATGAGCATTTGCATGGTGAGGTTGCCCAGGCCGTTGGTCTTCTCGTCCTCGGCGGTGACTCCGCCGAGGCTGTACATGCTCATCACCACGGTGGGGGAGGTGGTGACGCGCTTGAGGAGCAGGACCGTTCCGTTCTCAAGCTCGACGCGCTGCACCGCGGACGCGACGACGGGTTGGGCCGCGGCGGGCTGGGAGGCGGGGCTGACGCCGCGGAGAAGATCCTCGGCCTTGGGCAGGCCCTTGGAGCCGGCCCAGTCGGCGGGGAACAGCGCATTGGTCATCAGCTTGCCGGAGTCGAAATACTTTTTGGCGACGTCCTGCACCTGCTTGGGCGTGATCTTGTCGATGCGGTCGAGGTACTTGTCACTGAAGTGCGGGTCGCCGGTGGTGCGGAAATCATCGGCGAGGGAGCCGGCGATTTCCTCCGCGGTTTCCAGCCGCTTCACGCGGGCGGCGCGGAGCAGTGTCTTGGCGCGAGCGAGGCGGCCGGCGTCCATCCCGTCTTTTTTCACAGACTCCAGAATCTTGAGCAGCGATTCCGTAGCCTGTTGCACCTTATCCGGGTCGAGCTGCATCTCGATAAAAAACGTGCCGTTGACGTAAGAGGGCGTGTCATCCGTCGCGGCGATGTTGCTGACGAGTTGCTGGCGGTCACGCAGTTCCTCCACGAGCAGTGAACTCTCGCCCGCGCCCAGGGCCGTGGCCAGCAGGTCGAGAGCGAAGAGGTCGGGGTCGTTTTGGGTGATCGAGGGGAAGCCGAGCATGAGCTTGGCCTGCCCGAGCTTGGGGAAGGTGGCGACGAGCGTGCGCGGGGTGAGGACGGGGGGCTCGGTTTCGATGTTGTGCGAGAAGACGCGGCCGGGCGGCGCGCCGGCGACGTTCTTCTGCACCGCCGCGAGCATCGCCTCGGGCTCGAGGTTGCCCGCCACGGCGAACACCATGTTGTTCGGCTGGTAGGCCATCTTGTAATAGCTGTACACGTCGTCGCGCGAGAGCTTCTGAATGACCTCCTGGTACCCGATTACCGGCACCCGCGCGGGGCTCACGCGGTAACGGTTCATGGCGGCCAGATAATAGAGCTGGCGGTCGGGCTCGCCCTTGCCCATTTCCAGCTCGCGCTGCACGACCTCATACTCCCGGCGGTATTCGGGGACGGTGATCTTCGCGCCCAGCATCCAGCCGGTCACCAGATCCACCGCCTGTTCCATGTGGTCGGTGGTGGTGTTGATGAAAAAGCTGGTGTTGTCCTCGGTGGTATAGGCGTTGGAGTTGTTGCCGATCTTCTGGAGCAGGTCGCGGTTCTCGGCCTCAGTGCGGCGTTCGGACGATCCGCCCGCGACGAGGTGCTCGAGCAGATGGCTCAGGCCTCCGCCGAGCCATTTGCCCTCGTAAACGCCGCCGGTGAGCGAGACGCCGCGGACCGCGACGACGGGCGACGGGATGCGCTTGACGATTACCACCATGCCGTTTTTCAGGACGGAGACGATTTCGTCCTTCTCGCTGACGAGGCGGTAATTCTCCGCGCCGTAGCCGGTGAAGCTGGAGCGGGGCTGGAGCATTTCCGGGGCGCCCGTAGCGCCGGCGGGCCCGGTGGCGGGTTGTGCCGGATCGGCAGATTCAGTCTCATTGACGAGAGTGAGGAGTGGGTTTTTGCCAGTGTTGCCGGGATCGGCCAGCGGGGCAGCCGACGCGGCGGGGCCTACGCCGGCGGTGTAGCCGGGGGCGTGGGCGGGGGTGGGTTGGGAGTCGTGTTTGTCGCCACTCCCCGAGGGGGAGCAGCCGGCGAGGAGAGTGAGAGACAGAATGATCGGTGCGATGCCGCGTGGTTTCATTGAGGTACCTTTTTTGCGTTGAACCTTGCGGAGTTACACATAGCCCCGGAGGGCGTAAGACCTTTGCCCACGGCGCTAGCCGTGGGAAGGAGAGGGTGAGCAACAATCAGCCCCGTAGGGGCGTAAGAAGCGCGGAAGTGAAGGGTGCCAAGGTCATTCGACACGCTTGAGTTCCCGCGGCTCGGAATATCATCGCCGAACACGCAATCTAGCCACCGGACCACTTGAGAATCCCACACTTTTAACGCCCCTCCGGGGCTGGTTACTT
>JAQGHP010000491.1 GCA_028288775.1 Phycisphaerales bacterium
TCGGGTAATCCGTATGGCAATATTTTGCTATACTGGCTTGCGGCCCCTTCTCGGCGTCCCCGGCCTGATTTTTTCGCCAAACGGGTCGGAACTCGCGATTGTGCATTCTTGTGTAACTGGACCTGTCCCGTTCTCCGTTTTTGTCCCGTTTTCCGTTTTGCAGGATCCGGTACGACCGCAGTGACGACATCCTCGAGGCATTCCTGGCACTCGCCTGCGCTTTGATCTGTCTGTACTGCCTAGCGACCCGCTTGACCTGGTTCGCCTATTTGACTATCTAAAGCATGTCGTATCTTTTTTGGGCGAGCAAGCAATAGTCATCACCGTTGGAGGCTTGGGATGCGCAGATCATCTAGTCTCGTTATCATTGCCACCTTCCTGATTGCGGTAATGGCATCTCGTTCGCTCAGCCAGATTGCGGAGCAGAAATTCGCAAATGCAAGAGCGGAAGCCGGTCGCGTTACGTATGTGAAGGCGCTCGCTGCGGCTAAGGAAGAACTCGCTCAAAAGCAGTTGGGCGCGTTGAAGACTTACCTTAAAGAACTGACGATCGGTCGAGATGCTGCCACACGCGCAGGAGATCTACAGACTGCGGTAGCAATTGATGCTGAGGTAAAACAGGTTAACGAAGCGGTCGCCGGCTTGCGAGACGGGAAGGACTTAGCAGGAAAGACTCCTCCGGTGCTTGTAATAACACGGGCGCGCTATGGTGTTCCAAACAAGTATATTGACGTCACTGCACGTATTCAGCAGTGCGTTCATGAGGACGCGCTCCTGAACAAAGACATCAATTCGGTGCTGACGAGCGTGCCCGATCCGGCGCCGGGTCCGGACAAGACGCTTATATTGGAAGGAAAGTTCGCCGGAAAGCGTTTCAGGCTGGAATCCGAACAAAAGCTTTCGTTCGGGAAGGCCGCTGCCGAGTAATCGGCCACGACGAAGGTGCGAGCCACCTTCATCCGAGCCGACGGACTGCGGAGCGCGATACCCGCCGGAGGCCGCGCAGTCAGGGTCGGGCGGACCCCTTGGGCAATCTATATGATAATTTCTTGCGATAATGGCTTATAACCCCTTGGTGCGAGGACGCGGGTTCAGAGAAAAAGCGTCGCGCCGTGTCGCGTGATGTGGGCGATTCCAAGGGGTGGGAGCGTTTGATATCGTCGTTCCTCCCGGCTCCGTTCTTCACGTTTCAGGCCCCGTTTCGCGTTCACCCTCGGCGTCAATTTTCGGGAACACGTATACCTTTCCATCCGCCGGCTCGACTCGTTCCATGGGCAGGCCGTAGACGCGTGACAGGAGTTCGGGCCGCAGGACTTCTGTTGGCGGGCCGTCCGCTACGATCTTTCCATTTTCCAAGAGCAGCAATCGGTCGGCGAACATTCCTGCTAGATTCAGGTCATGCGACGCCATCAGCACGGCGATCCCCTGCCGCGAGGCCAGGTCCTTGAGGCGGCGGCCGAGGTCAACCTGATGCCGGAGGTCTAGGAACGTGTTGGGTTCGTCGAGGAGGAGGGCGCGGGGTTCCTGGGCGAGGCAGCGGCCCAGGAAGACGACTTGCCGCTGGCCGCCGGAGAGGGTGTGCAGGGGGCGGTCGAGGAGGTCGGTGATCGCCAGCGCGGCGGCGACCTGTCCGATCACCTCGATGTCTTTTGGCGACTCGATTCCGAACGCCTGCAAGTAGGGAGCGCGGCCCATTCGCAGCACGTCGGCGACGCGCTGCTCGGGCTCCCATGCGGGGGATTGGGCCAGGTAGGCGACCCTCTTGGCGAGATCGCGGCGACGCCACGCGGGCAGCGGCTTGCCTTCCCAGAGGATGGCGCCGGTCGCGGCGAGGTTTCCGAAGAGGCAGCGGAGGAGGGTGGATTTTCCGCTGCCGTTGGGGCCGAGGAGTGCGACGATTTCACCGGGGGCAAGGTGCAGGGTTACGCCGCGGAGGACGGGGTGGTCGCCGTAGGAGAAGTCGAGGTTTTCGGCGTGGAGCAGGGCGTCCATAATCAGGGGGCGAGGGTTAACGGCGTTCATCGCGGGCACGCGGACCCTTCGGAGCCGGGGCGCGTCGCCCCGGTCGGACCGAAGGTCCGTCTTATCTCCCTCTCCCTCGTACTCGGGGGAGAGGGTTGGGGTGAGGGGCCGTACTGCGAGTTGCTTTGTTCGCAATGAAAGCGCAACTCGAAGTCCCGCCCCTCACCCTATCCCTCTCCCCCGAGTACGAGGGAGAGGGGACCAGAAGCGGGCCTGCGGCCCGACCGGGGCGACACGCCCCGGCTCCGAACGTTCCCGCGCACGACTCCCCTATCGGCTGCGCAACATACCCGGAGGAGAGGGCGGCAACCGGGCATAATCATCACTGTTTGATCACACACTCGGCCTCCTTCACGATTCGATCCTCGCTCCCCTTTGCCATAACAGTTGCAAAAAGAACGGCGCGCCCAGGAGCGCGGTCAGTACGCCGACGGGCAGGAGCGTGTTGACGGCGGGGCGACCGGCCAGGATGCGCGTGGCCGCGTCGGCCGCGGCCAGAAGCGCCGCGCCGATGCCCGTGGACCAGGGCAATAGCCGGCGCTGGTCCGAGCCAACGATCATCCGTGCGACGTGCGGACAGATGAGGCCGACGAAGCCGATCGGGCCACTGACGGAAACCGCGGCCGCGGTGATGATGGACGCGACGATCAGGGCGGCCCAGCGCAACCGCTGAATCCGTGTGCCCAGCGCTTCGGCCTCGGCTTCGCCGAGCGTTGCGACGTTGAGTTGGCCGGAGAGATAGAGCAGCACGATCCATCCAACCCCGGCAATGAGAGCCGCGGCGTACTCTTGCCGGGGCAACAGGGTTGTGGTTTGAATTCCGCCTACCAAAAACGCGACCGCGCCCCCCGCCGCGGCTGTTACTTCGGGGAAACGGGCGTTGAGCAGCAGGAACAGTGAGCCATTGAGCGCGTTGACGATCACGCCCACGAGCACCAGCGTCACCGGCTCGAGGCGACCGCGGCGCGTGCTCAGCAGCAGCACGAGCGAGATCGCGGCCATCGCCCCTACAAACGCGCAAACTTGTTGACTGACGACGGCGAACAGCGAGCCGGCGATTGCCGCGACGAAAGGAAACCGCCAGACATACGCCAGCAGTGAGGCGCCGCTGCTTACGCCAAGCAGATACGGGTCGGCCAGCGGATTACGCAGGATCGCCTGGTAGACCACCCCCGCCGCCGCGAGCGATGCGCCGACCATTGAGGAAAGAAGGACGACTTCAAGTCGAATGGCCCGGACGCCCGGGTCGGCGGGCCATCCGATCTCCCCCGTTGAGCCCACGCACAAGCAAAGCGCTGCCACGACGGCCCACAGGACAAACGCACCGGCAAGGGTGAGCAGAAGCCGCGCGGCGCCCCACCGCCTTACCGAGAATTCAAGCTTTGGGGCCGCCTGGAGCATGTTTCGCGAGGGTAACCATTACGATTGCCCGCGTCACGCGCCGGGGATTGTTGTCGGCCCTGGAGCCGCCTGGGGATGCAACGCATCGGCGAATTGCTGTGCGATGTCGCCGATATGGAAGCCGGGGAGGAGGACGTAGCTTGCGGTGAGTTGATGGACCCGGCCATTCTTCACCGCGGGCACTTCCGGCAGCGACGCCCAAAATCGGCGGGCCTGCTCCAACACTTGCGGCGAAGCGCTGGGCAGGAGTTGCAGAACGACGTCCGGCTTGAGAGCGAGCACCTGTTCCCGGTCAAGCATGGGGTAGCGGGCGGTGAATTCGCCCGCGACGTTGATGCCCCCGGCGGCTTGGAGCAACTCCGTGAGGTACGTGTCCCTGCCGGCGACCATCATTCCATCGCCGCCAATGACGATCAAGGCGCGGACGGACGGTTCGCCCGCCGTGCGATGGCGAACGCGGGCGATGCTGGATCGGATGTAGACTTCCGCCGCGGCGGCCTTGACGGGCTCGTTGCACGCATTGCCCAGTGCTTCGATCGCGCCGTAGATCGAATGCCGGGGCTGGCCGGGGGCGGTCTTGTCTTCGAGGGTGTCGGGTTGAATGTTCAAGTCCTGCGCGCCGATCGCATTGGCCCGGCTGACGAAACCGGGGGGAATCCGGTCGGGGATGTATTGCGTGATGATCACCCGCGGGTGCAGTCCGACGATCTTTTCCCAATCAGTCGTCTGGTAGTCGCCGACCCGCGGCAGGTGGGAGACGCGCGGGTCGCTCTCGTAATTGCTGACGGCCACGAGGTGGTCGCCGCAGTTCATGCCCAGCAAAAGGTCCGTGGCGGCGGGAACGAGAGAAACGACTTTGGGATCTTTCGCGGTCGTGGCTGGCTGGGGAATGGCCCGTGGATTGCGGAGTCTGTCGAGGGCGGCGGGGCCGTGGAGCGCGCCGAACACAACCGCCGCTATGAGAACCAAAACGCATATTAGGGCGATCGGATTTCGGTAAAACTTTTGCGGCGCGGCTCGTTGATCCATTGCGCGCGGATGGTAGAGTTGCAGAAAACCGCTGTCAAACGACCCCGCCCCTGAACCCGGCGGTAAAAGTAAAAGCGGAACCGCGCTCAACGCCGATGAATTGCTCCATGGAGCAATCAAACCACGGATGGGATATGAGCGATCAAATGACCCCCACTTTATTCGGGCGAATTGGCAATTGGTTCCGGCGCGGGCAGCGACCGGGCGAGGAGTCGTCGCAGGATTTATCCTCGACGGCTTCCGACGTCCAGGCAGACTCTCAGCTTCCGGCCATTTCAAACGGCAGCGAGACGCGCAGCACTTTCCTTCGCCCATGGGTGAAGCGCGATGCGACCATCGATCAGCTTCAAAACGGCGTAGCCGCTTTGTCGGATCTGATGACCACGATCCGCGACAATCTGGAAAAGCAGGCCCATCGTCAGGACGATCTGCTGGACTACCTCTCGCACTTGCCGCAGGCGCTGCAATCGCTCCCCGAGAGCAACCGCGTCCAGGGCGAGGCCCTGAAGGCGATCCAGGAGCAGATCCGCCAGCAGACGGGGCAGCAGGGCAAACTCGCCGAGGTTCTGGAGCGCATCCACCGCGCCGACGGCGAGCACCGCAGCACGCTTGGCGCGCTGCAGGAACGTGTCGAGACCATCGGCAGGCAGGAAGAATCAATCGGCCGCAGCCTGAGCGGCGTGGGGACGGCGCTTGAAACCGTCAGCCGCAACTCCGAAGCCAGCGCACTGGTGCTGACGCAGATGCGCGACAACTTCAGCACCCGCGACGGCGAACTCGAGCGCATCCTCCGCAAGCAGAACACGCGCTTCACGACCATGCTGACAGTGGCCATCGTGCTTTCGATCGCCGCCCTGACGGCCGTGGTGATTTTCGGCTACCTAGGCTACGAAGCCCTAAGCCAGCACGCGCGCTAGCCCAACGTGCGGCGGTGTGGCCGTCTTTTGTGGCATGGGTTTTCAGAACCCATGGTTCCGGTACTCCGGAACAAGTTTCTCATTCTCTCATCTCTCTGGGCGATTGCGCCGCCGGGGTACCGCGGCCACGGGTTGAAATCCGTGCTACAAAAGAAGGCCACACCCACGTGCGGCGATAGGCGCATTCGTGCTCGATTTAATTCGCGCCTTTTCGTACGCTGGCGGACATGCAAACCGCATTTGCGAATCGGGGAGTCGCGGGCGCGATTTTGATATTGCTGGCGATGGGGCTTGCGACGCGATCGGTCGCGGCGCAACGCGCCGCCGCGGGCGAGACCTTTCACAGCACAACGTACGGATATTCCGTAACGCTTCCGGCGGGCTGGTATCGGGTCCCGGATTCGCAATTGCAGCGCGGCATCGCAGTGCTCCACAGCCAGTCCACCGCGACGCAGAACCTACAGTGGGAGGCCGCGTATCAGGCTAACGCGGGCGAACCGTTCACCACGCCGTACGTCATCTTGCAGGTCATGCCGTATCCCAACGGCCGGCAGCCCACCGAGGCGCAGATGGAAGATGCGGTCAAACAATTGACCGGCAACAATTATCAGAAGTACCTGGGGCAATCCGGGAATACGGCCCTCCGCCAGGCCCTTTCCAACGCCAGCGTCGGCACGGCCCAGTACGACCCGGCGACGCGGACGGTCTATCAGACGATGGGAATCACCGGGAAGAGCGGCAGAATCAAGGCCGTAATCGTCGGGCATTTCGGCAAGGACGCCATGGTAGGTGTGATGTCCTACGAAGGGGAGGCAAACTTCGCAGATCGCCAGGCGGACTTCGATCAGTTGAATGCGTCGTTTAAGTTTGATCCGGCCACCGACTATGATTCCTCTCTCAATCCGAACATAAAGCTGATAGGAGCGGCGGCAATAGGGGTTCTTGCGGTCGTGGGCATGATCGTAATCGTCGTTGTAAGCCGCCGGCCCAGGCAACCGATGATCCGATAGGCTCCCACCATGGAGGGCGCCCGGACGCATCAACCGCCCCGCGACACGTCAACGCTTTCTCCCAGTTGCACCGTGGCTTGAATTCTGCATTTGCGGGCGATACCGTTCCCCGCCCGGTCCACCGAAGGCGGGGCGGTCCGTCCACCTTAAGGAGTCGCGATGTTCCCGCTCGCCCGGCGAATGCAGCTCGTTTCCGAATCGATCACTCTGGCCGTCAGCGCCAAGGCCAACGCCATGAAGAAGGCGGGGATCGACGTGGTCGGCTTTGGCGCGGGCGAACCTGATTTCGATACCCCCGCATTCATCAAGGACGCGGCCAAGGCGGCGCTCGACAAGGGGCAGACCAA
>JAQGHP010000501.1 GCA_028288775.1 Phycisphaerales bacterium
GCGCTGCGCAACCAGCTTGATGAGCCGGGCGTGGCCGACAAGCTGCCGCTGCCGGGGTGGAGCGCGCAGGACGCGCGCGACCTCGTGGACGCGGCCGCGGGGGCTTCATCGCCCGGCGCGATCGTGCTGGTTCTCAAGCAGATCGGCGGCGTGCCCGCGGACGCGCAGAAGCTGGCCGACACCTTCCGTCACGCCGCCCGCTATGGCAGCGACGAGCAGGCCGACGATCTGGCCAAGCTCGCAATTGCCAAATTCCCGGGTGACGACAGCCTTCAACTTTCGCTCTTCAAAGCCTTGCAGGAAGGCGTGGCGCAACGCGGCGGAAAGCTGGGCGAGGCCTCCCGCGCCTGGGGCCGCGACATGGCGGGGCGGATGCTCGCCGACCCGGGCGAGGGCTTCGGCGGGTGGGCCAACCGCCCGACGCCGGAGGTGCCGGATGCTAAAAATCCGTGGTCCGTGCAACTGCGGCCCAGCAGCGACGGGAACTCGGGTGCGGCGTTTCTGTCATCGCTGCCGCTGGGCGAAGGCGGAACGGGCGTGATCCGCTCGAAGGATTTTGCGATTCCCGCGACGCTCAGCTTCTACATCGCCGGCCACAACGGGCAGCCGCCCGCGCAGTTGCCGGTGAAGAATTTCGTGCGGCTCCGTGCTTCGGGAAGCAATGAAGTATTGGCCGAGGCGCCCGCGCCGCGGAATGATTTGGCGCAGAAGGTGACGTGGAATCTCACGCAGTTTGCGGGGCGGCAGGGGTATTTCGAGGCCACGGATGGCGACACCGCCGGGGCGTATGCGTGGATCGCGTTCGGGCGCTTCGAGCCGGCGGTGGTGCGCGTGCCGGCTTCCGGGCAGATCAACCGCCTCGTGACCGCGATCGACATCGCGGCCACGCTGCACTTGACGGAACTGGAAGGCGCGGTGGCGAAGGTGCTGGGGAACAAGGCCGCCGACGTGGAGGCCCGCACTGCCGCGGCCAAGGCGCTGCCATCGCTTAGCGCCACGGGCGCAGTACACACGGAAGAACTGCTTGGCGTGCTGTCCGACGGCTCCGCGCCGGGCGCGCTGCGTGACGCCGCGGCGGTGGCGCTGGCGCAGAACCCGACGCCGGAGGTTACCGGCGCGTTCGTCGAAGCAATGCGCACCGCGCCCAACAAGCTGCAGTTGTCGCTGGCCAAGTCGCTGGCGGGTTCGGGCCCCGGCGCAGAGGCGCTGCTGAAGGCCGTCGCGGATGGAAAGGCGTCGCCCCGTTTGTTGCAGGATTCGAACCTGCGCGAGCGGCTGAACGTCTCCAAGCCCGCGGACCTGAACGCCCGGATCGCGAAGCTCACCGCGAACCTGCCCGCCGCCGACCAGGCGGTGCAGAAGCTGATCGACCAGCGGGCCGCCCGCTTCGACCGCGCCAAGGCTTCGCCCGAGCGCGGGCTCAAGGTGTTCACGGCCAACTGCGCCGTCTGCCATTCCATCGGCGGGCAGGGCGCGCACGTCGGCCCGCAGCTCGACGGCATGGGGGTTCGCGGCCCCGCCAGGCTTTGCGAGGACATCCTCGACCCCAGCCGCAATGTTGATGCCGCGTTCCGCTACAGCACGTATGTGCTGAGCAACGACGACGTGGTCGCCGGCATCCTCCGCCGGGAGGAGGGCGACACGCTGGTCGTCGCCGACGCGACGGGGAAGGAAATCACGCTGCAAAAGTCGAAGATCAAGCGTGCGGTGCAGTCGAACCTGTCGCTGATGCCCAGCAACTTCGGGGAGATCATCAAGGGGGAGGATTTTGATGATTTGCTGGGGTATTTGCTGACGAAGTGAAGGACGCGATCGCCATTCGCGCGTCATCAAGTGTGACGCCGATACGCGTGCATGGTCCCCATCACTGGTGCGACCAATAGCCCCATGTGCATACGGAATTTCCGAGGTTCGCCGTCTTCCCGCTGGGACCTATCGCGCTCCAGTTGTTCGCACACGCAACCACGGGCGGCTCGATGAAGAAATTGGCCGACCCGTCGGGGGCTATGTAGTACGACCCGCCCTTGTGGGTGTGCGCCATCTCGTCGGTATTGGCGTGGCCGCCCTCGTCATTGGCGCCGCCGTTCAACCCTTGCGGGGCTTCTTCGCACACCACAGGGCAGGCAGTAACTATGGGCGTCGTCGAGCCGGTCGCGAGGAATGTCGCCCTTCCGGGCAGCATGCGCATGGGTGCCCCGGCGAATACCAGGTAAATCGCATAATCGAAGCGTCCATTGCTGGAGTCGTCCGTGGCGTTGGTTTGGCCGGCATTGGGCGCAACGTTCGTGCGGGACGGGCAGCGGTACACATCGAAATTGCCGTTAATATATTTAAACAGCGTGCCATTCTGCGGGCCCTTGGTGTAATCCGCCTGGCCCTTCGAACTACCGTACGGGCCCAGCAGCCAATCGCGATGCGCCGGGTTGGAGTCGGCGTCATCGAAAAAGTTTCCGGGCATGGTGTTTTCATTGTCGGTGGCGAATGCAAGAATTCCCTGCCACAACGCCCGCTCATTGCTTTGGCATTGCACCGCACGGGCTTGGCTGCGGGCACCCTTTACCACGGGGAAGATCAGCGAAATGAGAATCGCGATGATTCCTACAACTACCAGTAGTTCTACGATGGTAAACGCTGCGCGACCGCAATGATATCTGCAAAAACGCGGCATTGTCCGGACCCTTCACATTACATCCCCGCGCTCGGCAGCAAGGGAGCCCAATTGGCGAGGCAGAAAGACAATTCCCACAATACTCATCCTCGTCTCATGGCAAGGAAAGGTCATTGTACTGTGCGATATGGGCTTTGTTGTTATCAACCATCTCCACATGGCCGTCGCAGAACACCACGTTGCCCATTCTCTGAAGAATGGTTTGCGTGCCGCTGCCGTTTACATTCGCCACCTGCGAACTGCCGTTGCCATGACGGCCAGCGAGGGTATCGCGGTCGGTGCCGTACCAGAAGATATCGTCGTCGGCATTGGCGTTTTCGTCATATACAATGATCTTCTGGGAGGGATTTTTGATCTGCTGGTAACGGAGGGTCGAATAAAAACTTACCGAGGCATTCAGGGTGTAGGTCAGGGGATATGCCCCCCCTTTCTGAAAGCCCACCTGGTTCTCAAGGGGCTCCGACGGACAACGAAAAACATTCCGAAGCCCTTCGTCCCTCTTCCCCAAGTATCGGGCCAATGCCGACTGATTGATGTCGCGCGACGACTGCCAGAAAACCCAGTTACTCGGAATCTGGCCGCGTAGTCCGGTGGTCACCAACGCTCCGTCATTCGATGCAGAGTACGCAATGATCGCTTGGTTGATCGCACGAAGATTCGAGGCGCACTGGACTGTTCTTACGGTGTCCCTTGCCCTTGTCAGGGCCGGCAACAGTAACGAAATGAGAACCGCGATAATCCCGACGACCACCAGTAACTCAACGAGTGTGAACGCGGGGCGGAGCATGCGTCGGTCCGTCTGTTGAAACACAAATCGCTCCTAGGTTTGGTACTACCTCCCCTGTTCCAGCACATAGGTTAACAGTCACAGCGGAACCCGCAACATAATTTTTGCTAACAAGTCCACGGGATCAGGTTCCGCGTAACCGCTCACAAACCTAACGCAACTGTGTCAATTCACGTACGCGACCTCGTTGGTGAACAGCAGCGCCTGGGCGTATTCCTCCCAGATGGTCAGCGGCTTGCGCTCGACGGTCTCTCCTTCGTTCTGGATGGCCCGTTTCGCGTCGTTGCGACGCATGCCGGCCGCCTTGTCGGGGCGGGTGAAGTTGCGCGGCTTTTGTGACGGGGTGGGGTCGGCCATTAGGCGGGCGGTGAGGGGCTGGCCATTGGGGCGGGCGTGGGCGTTGAAGAAGTCCGCC
>JAQGHP010000525.1 GCA_028288775.1 Phycisphaerales bacterium
GGCGCTCGCGAATACAGCCGACGATACAGCCAGTCGATCCTGCCCGCGTCATCCGGCGGGCCTTGCTTCAGGAGGCGGTCCGCAATCGCCTTCGTTTGTGCGAGCGCGAAGGGATCGTTCATCAGAAACAGCGCCTGAGGCGCGACCGTCGAGTCGTTGCGCTGGTCAACAATGGCCGTCGGGTCCGCGGCGTCGAAGAGGGTGCGGTAGTCGTTGCGATTGGAACGGATGGTCGTGATGTAGAGCGTTCGCCGGGGGGTGTTCAAATCGCGGACGGAGGGGCCGCCGGTGGTTTCGTCGATCGTTCCTGCCTGCACGAGCAGGCTGTCGCGGATCGCCTCGGCTTCCAGTCGGCGGCGCTTCATCCAGCCGAGCAGCAGGTCCTCCGGGTCGGCCTTGAGCGTCGCGGGGTCGGGTAGCGACGATTGCTGGTATGCCGCGGAGAGCATCATCTCGCGGTGCATCGACTTGATCGACCACCCCTTGGCAACGAATTCGCGGGCGAGCCAATCGAGCAATTCCGGATGCGTCGGGGGCTGCCCGAGCTTGCCGTAGTTGTTGGGCGTGCGGACGATCCCTTCGCCGAAGTGATGCTGCCAGAGACGGTTCACCATCACCCGCGCGGTCTGTGGGTTTTGCGGGCTTGCCAGCCAGCGCGCAAGCTCCATGCGGCCGCTGCCCGAACTGATGGGCTTTTGTTCATCGCCCGCGAGCAGGCGTGGGAACTGCCGGGGGGCGGGGTCGCTCATGCGGTCGTAGCGCCCGCGAATGTGAATGCGGGTGTCGCGGATGCCGTCGTACATGCTCCCCGGGACGCCGCCTTCCGCGAGCGCGTGGCAGACGGGAATTGCGGGCATCACTTCCTTCTGCAATGCCGCGAGTTGCTCCTGCATCTTTGCCAACTGCTGGCGCGATTCCGGCGGCAGCCCGCCTTCTTTGTCGCGAAGTGGCTTCCAGAACGGGCCGCCGGGGGAAGTGAGATCATCGTAAAGCTTCGCGTCAGGGCCGGTGAGATCGGAAGCCTTCTTTCCGCTTTTCCGCAGTTCCTCCGCACGCGTGTCCAGCGCCGCCAAGGCATCGTGCAATGGCCGGGCCGCGGTCGCGGCATCTTCGGAGCTATGCACCAGGGACGCGGCGCGGGCCCACTTTGCCAGTTCCGATTCCCCCGCCGCGACTCCTCCAGGCCCTTCATCGGGTATCTCGTAGAATTGCCAGACGCCCGCGTTCCCCAGCGAATCCGCGTGCGGGTTGCCCGTGCCGCCCACGAGCACGTCAGGCAGCACGTCCTTCGCCAGATTCCAGGCGCGTTTAGCGCCATCGACCTCGGTGATTTCCAGCTCGACGACGGTCGTGTCGCAGGAATATTCTCCCTTCGGGTACACGGCCACCTGCACGAAATCGCCCGCCTTCACTTCAATAGCATCGAGCGCCTTCGCGTCGTCACCGGCGCTAAAGTCCTGCCGCCCGCCGTTGGGGAATGTGCCGGACGCCAGCCGGCGCGAGCTCGTTCCCGAGGTCACGTCGATCGCCCAGTCGATCCCGTTGCCGCAGACCGAATCCGCGTCGATGACGCGACCGCGCACGCCCACCGTGCCGCTGATCGGGCTGCGCCATCCGACCGCCACGCCGCTCTTTTGGCCGGGATGAACGGATATGCATTTGGGCGGGAGCGTGATCGTGCTGAACGTGACGACGTGGTCGGTGGTGTTCGCCATCATCCCCGGCGGCTGATCGACCGGCCCCGTCCAGCCGTCGAGTCCCGCGATGCCGGTGATGTTGTGCCGGGGCGTCGCGAGCAGCGTCCGCTGCGCGCCGGGCTTGAACGCCGGGCCGACGTAATCCAGCCAGCGTCCGAACGTCGGGGCATCGAGATGGTGCGCTGACGCGAATGAATCGATCGGCGGAGCGGCGCTGCCCGGCTGCCGATATTCCCAAACCGCAGCCAGATACTGATCCGCCTGCGCGAGCATCGCCCTTCCCGCGGCAAGGTACTGCTCATCCCGCGTCTGCTCGATCGACTTCTGCATTTGCGCGACGGCCTCGACCTGCTTCCTGCGCTTCTCCACTTGCGACGGGGCGGCCAGCGGGAATCGCCCCATCGGCCCGCCGGCGGTGGAGTTGCCCTCGTTCGGCAGGAAATGGCTGCTGAAGAAAATTCCCGCCAATCCGTAATAATCCGCGGCGGCAATCGGGTCGAACTTGTGGTCGTGGCACCGCGCGCAGGCGAGGGTCAGGCCCAGAAATGCCCGGCCGGTGACGTCCACCTGATCATCCACGATGTCGGTGAGCATCTTCTTGCGGTCAGCGTCTCCGCCGGGCCAGTTGCCGATGGCGTACATGCCCGTGGCGATCAGCCCGTCCGCGTTGAATTCGTCAGGGTTTTTGGACGGCAGCAGGTCCCCCGCGACCTGATTCATGATGAACTGGTCATAAGGAAGATCGGTGTTGAACGCCTTCACGACCCAGTCGCGGTAGCGGAAGGCCTCGGTGCAGTCCCCGTCGCTGCCGATGCCGCGGGCGTCGAAGGAATCGGTGTAGCGGACCACGTCGAGCCAGTGCCGGCCCCAACGCTCGCCGTAATGCGGGCTGGCCAGGAGTTTGTCCACCACCTTCGCGAACGCCTCCGGCGACTCGTCCTTCACGAACGCCTCGACATCCTCGGCCGCGGGAGGCAGCCCGACGAGATCGAAGTACGCCCTGCGGATGAGCACCCGCTTCTCCGCCGGTGGCGCGGGCTTCAGCCCCTTCTCTTCCAGCTTCGCCAAAATGAATTGATCGATGGCCGACCGGCACCATTCTTTCCGTTGCACAGATGGAATCGGATGGTCTTCGGGCGCATGAAACGCCCACTGCTTGCGTGCGGCCGCATAATCGATCGCCGCCCCCGCCCCCGCCTGCGACGGCCCCGTCCGCGGATCGGGCGCACCGGACTTCACCCAGGTTTCAAGGTCGGCGACTTGCTCGGGCGTCAGCCGCTCTTTGGGCGGCATTTGCAGATTTTTGTTCCCCCACCGCACGGCCTCAATGAGCCGGCTGTGATCGGGATCGCCCGGGACGATCGCCGGGCCGTTTTCGCCACCCTTCAGAACGCCCTGCTTTGTGTCGAGGAGGAGGCCGCCTTTGAGCTTCTTCGCTTGCGGGCTATGACATTGGTAACACCTATCCGCCAGCAGCGGGCGGATCTTGCTTTCGAAGAACGCGAAGTCATCGGCACGGGCGGCGGGAGAGAGAAATGCGAGCAACGCGAACGCGATGATCCATTTGCGCAAAAATGAATCCGTAAGATATTGCCGCATGGATTGGTTCGGTTCCTCCACCTTTTTGCTACCGGGATTTGCGCCAAGTGTTTAGGCGTGGGCACATAGCCCCGGAGCCCCGGAGGGGCGTAAGAAGCGCGGCAATCCCAGGCGGTATCCGATTCTCCCGAGTCGTGTTCCTTGAAATGACATTCGGAGCCAAGCCGTGTCGGCCAGTCGGACCGAAGGTCCGTTTCGCGCGATCGCGTGGCCTCCGTTCGATCAACGCGCTCGCCGGTCCAACGCTTCTTACGCCCCTCCGGGGCTGTGCCCTTAATGCCCATTTTTCCCACGGCTCGCGCCGTGGGCTAAGGTCTTACGCCCCTCCGGGGCTGGGGAAGAGACATTTGGAATTTGGCAGGCGTGCAAGGGTTGTAATCCGCGAAGCAATGAAGGCGCTACAGCCCCAGCATGCTCGCGACTGTGTAGCGGCCGGGCTTCTGATTTGCCAGCCAGCGCGCCGCGCGCAATGCGCCGTGGACGAACGTGTCGCGATTGGTGGCGACGTGGGTGAGTTCCAGGCGTTCGCCCAGGGCCGCGAAATACGCGGTATGGCGGCCGACCTCGTCGCCGATGCGGAGGGCGTGCATGCCGATTTCGCCGCGCTTGCGGACGGCGTCGTCGCCGTGGCGGTCGAAGACGAGGGCGTCGGGGGTC
>JAQGHP010000527.1 GCA_028288775.1 Phycisphaerales bacterium
CGCCGGCCGGGGGCCCGGCGCGAACCGCGCCCGATGCCGCCGCCGTCCCCGCGACTGCGCCCGCCGCGATCGCGCCCACAACGCGGCCTGCCACCATTTGGCCGCCCGCAACGCAGCCCGCGATCGCGGATGCATCGGCCACCACCCAACCCGGCGCGGCCACGCGCCCCTCCTTCACTGCCGCACAGGGATCGACGCCTCGTTCGTTCACCGTCGCTCCCGCGACCCGTCCCGCATCGGTGTGGCAGCGCGGCGCCTCGACGCGCCCCGCCCAGAAAATGAAGCTCCACTTCAAGGACGCCAGCGCCGACGCCGTCCTCACCTACCTTTCCGAGGCGGCGGGTTTCATCATCATCATGGACACGCCCGTTGACGGACGGGTGAACATCGACAGCGAGCAGGACGTCACGGCGGACGAAGCGCTGACCTTGATCAACGCCGCCCTCAAGAACCTGCGCCTCACCGCCATTCAGCAGGGCCGCGTGCTCCGCATCGTGCAGGTGGACGTGGCCAAGCACATGAACCTTCCCGTGCGCTACGGCAACAAGCCCGAGGACATCGCCGAGACGGATGAAATGATCACGCAGGTGATCCCCGTCAGCAGCGTGGACGCCGCCAAGTTGAAGCAGGACCTCACGCCCCTCATCAGCGCGACCGCGGACTTCGCCGCGAACCAGGGGAGCAATTCGCTGATCATGACCGACACGTCCGCAAATATCCGCCGGGTCGTGATGATCGTCAGCATCCTGGACAAGCGCGAGAGTTCGCAGACCGACATGCGCGTGATCCAATTGCGCAACGCGAGCGCTTCCTCCGCGGCCAAGCTGGTCACGACGATCTTCAAGGCCGAAGATCAGCAACAGCAGCAGGGCGGGAATGGCGGTGGGGGACGACGTGGCGGCGGTGGTGGCGGTGGTGGAGGCAACCCGTTCGGGCCCGGCGGCTTTAATCCGTTCGGGGGAGGGGGCGGCACCGGCAGCGCCGTCGAGGATGCGCTTCGCGGCGGCAAGGTCAGCGCCGCCGCCGACGACCGCACCAATACCCTCGTCGTCACCGGCCCCACCGAAACTCTCAAGGTGATCGACGGCATCCTTCAGAAGCTCGACGACCAGAGTGTCTCGTCCAATGAGATTCAGTCCTACACCCTGACGTACGCGGACGCCACGACCACCGCAAAGCTCATCACTTCGATCTTCAAAACCGAGGACACGTCCCAGCAACAACAGGGGCAATTCCCCTTCTTCGGCGGCCGCGGCGGCCGGGGCGGGAACCCCGGCGCCTCCCCCAGCACCGACGAGGCCCTCCAGGCGAAGGTCAACGCCGTCGCGGACGACCGCACCAACACTGTCATCGTCACCGCGCCCACCGCGACGCAGAAGGTCATCAAGGAACTGATCACCCGCCTCGATTCCAATCCCGCACTGACGTCGGTCATGCGCGTCTTCAAGCTGAAATACGCGGATGCCTCGGATGCCGCGAAGCTGATCCTCAGCATTTTCCAGCCCGACCAGCAGTCCACCGGCGGCTCGCAGGGCGGCAACAACGGTGGCGGCGGGGGTGGCGGTCGGTTTCAGCAGGCGCAGGTTGCCAACACGAGCCAGCAGCACGGTACGCGCATCCTCGCTGCCGCGGACTCGCGCACCAACACGCTGGTCGTCACTGCGCCAGCCGACACGCTGAAGTTGATCATCCCCCTGGTCGATTCCCTCGAATCCGACCCCGCCGCCGAGAACACCTTCTTCATTTACCGCCTCAAGAACGCGCAGGCGAGCAACCTGCAGTCGGTGCTCAACACGCTCTTCGGCGCGAGCAACGGCACAGGTACGTCGAACACCTCGCGCACGGGCACCAACGGGTCGAACACCGCGTCGGCATTCGGCTCCAATCAGGGCCTCAGTTCATCGAGTTCAAGCTTCGGATCCTCATCGAACAGCTTCGGGTCGAATTCTCGCTCGGGCGGAACCGGCAGCGGCTCCAGCCGCGGAACCCAATCGTTCGGCTCGGGCACCGGTAGCGGCAGCGGCAGCGGCAGCGGGTTCAACTCCGGTGGGGGCGGCGGGGGGCAGCTTTCTTCCAACTCTTCCCGCGCCGCCACCGAGCTGACCGGCCAGGTCTTCGTCGTCGCCGACCTTGATACCAATTCCCTCATCGTCACCACGGCCACCAAGTACAAGGACCAGGTCACGCATATCATCGACGAGTTGGATCATCCGGTCCCGCAGGTGCTCATCAAGGTTCTCATCGCGGAAGTCAGCCACGACGACACCGCCGACTGGGGCCTCGATTTCTCGCTGGTCAATCGTCAGGCCAGCGGCAAAGGCGAGACGGGCTCTTCGGTCCTGGGCAACGCGGCAGCGGGCGCAGCCAATGGAGGGCTGGTCGTCAGCATGCTCGAGAACAACGTGAACGCCACGCTCCACGCCCTCGCCACCGCCGGCAAGCTCGACGTGCTCTCCCGCCCCTATATCCTCGCCAGCGACAATCAGTTGGCCAGCATCACCGTCGGGCAGGAAGTGCCCTTCGTGGCCGCCACGCAGCTCACCAGCACCGGCCAGACCAACAATGTAATCACCTACTCCGACGTCGGGATCATTCTCAACGTGACGCCGCATATCAATCCCGACGGGATGGTGATCATGGACGTGGCGCCGGAAATCAGCCAGCTCACCAGCACCACCGTCCAAGTGACCAGCGGCAACAACGCCCCCGTCATCGACAAGCGCTCGGCCCAGAGCCGCGTCGCCATCCGCACCGGCCAGACGATCGTGATCGGCGGATTGATGGAGGACCGGAAGGTCACTACTATTAGCAAGGTTCCTATCCTGGGCGACATCCCGCTGCTGGGCGAATTGTTCAAGCGGACGCAGTCCGACAAGAGCAAGACCGAGCTGCTGATTTTCCTTACGCCCCACGTGGCCCAGCAGCCCGACACGCTCAAGTCAATGTCGCAGGACGAAATGCGCGGCACCAAGCTTACGCCCAATGCCGTGGAGCCCGGCACGTTTGAAGATCACATGCGAGGGATGCACCGCGGCGACGTGCTCGAAGCGCCCGCCAGCCAACCGGCCGGTCCGCCCGCTCCGCTGCCGGCCACGCCAGCCGGGCCGATCGGCCGGACGCTCACGCCGGCGACCAATATCGGGACGGACCAGCCAAGGATAACGGAGTCAAAGCGATGACGCGGGAGCCTGGCGAGTTGCGAAAGTGTAGGAGCGCGAGAGCCGGGCGGTTTTCGATATCTTCTGTTCTGCTGTCCGCGTTCCTCGCCGGCTGCGCTCCCACGCATCCGCCTGCGAATAAGCCGGTGCCCCTACCCGCCACCGCGTCGGTGCAAACTGACGCCGCCAATCCTCTCGAATCGACCGACCCCTGCGCCGCCCACATGCACGACATCAGCGGCGCGATGCTCATGTGCTATGCGGTCAACCACCGCCTGCCCGAGCGCCTGCAGGACCTCTCGACCTATGCCGACGCGGACCAGACGCTCGACTTCACCTGCCCCGTTTCCCGCCAGCCCTACGTCTACTTGCCTGACGGCATCCCCTCGCCCGGGAGCGACAGACGGCTGGTCCTCTACGACGCCCTCCCGGTCCACAATCACCTGCGCTGGGCCATCCTGATGCGTCCCGCCACGGCCAGCCAGTCCGCCGCGGCATGGGTCGTGCAAATTCCCGAGTCCGTGCTTCAGGGTTACCTTACCGCCGCCATCCATCCGGTCCCATAACCACATGGATGCGTGACATTTTCGGCGGGACCCATCTCCCTCCTCCGGTACTCCGGGGGAGGGCAGGGGTGGGGGCGAGAAGGTTCAAAGGTTCAAGAGTTGAATCGTTCAACGTTCATGCCCTTGAACCATTGAACCCTTCAACCCTCCCCCAAGCCCCCTCCCTAACCCTCCCCCGGCGTACCGGTGGAGGGAATTGAGGAGGGACCGCCGGAACTATCACGCACCCGAACCACGTAGATCGACGTCGGCCTTCCATCGTCCGCCGATGCTGTACTGCGCACTTCGTCGCCGCCGAAACATTTGACATGCACGGCGGTATTAGAGGTGTGCCCGCGTGGCGGCGGACCGACGTATTCTTGCGAAGACGGTCAAACCCGGTGAACCATCCCCACGCAGTTCTTCACGGCCCCCGCTCCGGCCGCCAGTCAATGGCGGCGCGCATCGCGCCATCGTTCCGGCTCCTGCTTGCCTGCCTATTCCTCTACACCGCCCTCCCCGCCCGTGCCGCCGACTGGCCCATGACCGCCCACGACGCGCAGCGAACTGGGGGCACGGCTGACGAACTTCCTTCGGGCCTGCGCCCCGCGTGGGCGATGCAGCTTCCGCCGCTCAAGCCCGCGTGGCCCGATCAGCCCCGGGAAACCAACGACGCCGTCTACCATCCGCTCGTCATCGGGAACCGGCTGATCATCGCCTCGCCGCTGGACGATTCGGTCGCGGTGTACGACGTCGCCGGGCGTGGCGAGCTGTGGCGCTTCTTTACGGGCGGCCCCATCCGCTACGCGCCCGCATCGGCGGACGGTCGGCTGTTCGTCGGATCCGACGACGGGTGGCTCTACGCACTTTCCCTAGATGACGGCTCGCTGCTCTGGAAGCGCAAGGGCGCGCCGCGCGCGCGCGCCGTTCTGGGCAATGGCCGCATGATCGACACCTGGCCCATTCGCGGCGGGCCGGTCACCGCCGACGGGAAGGTCTACTTCGCCGCCGGCATCTGGCCCTTCATGGGCGTCTTCGTCAACTGCCTGGAAGCCACCACGGGGAAAACGATCTGGTGCAACTCCGGCGAGGGCGACGACTTCATCAACCAGCCCCACGGCGCGCCCAGCTTCGCCGGCATCGCGCCGCAGGGATCGCTCGCCGTCAGCGGCGACAAACTCCTCATCCCCAACGGCCGCGCAGTGCCCGCCTGCTTCGATCGAAACACGGGAAAGTTCCTGTACTTCAAGATCGAAAACCGCTCGGGCGGCGACCGCGTCGTCGCGGCGGGAGACCTCTTCTTTAACGACGGCATCGGCTTCGCCCTTGACTCCGGGAAACCCCTCGCCTCTTCGCCCGTTGCGATGGCCCTCGACAACGATTCGGCGCTGGGCATCACGCCGTCCGGCATCATCGCCTTCGATCTCACTACACCGATTCCGACTACCGCGCCGACTTTCGCCAAGCTGACCATCGGCCCCCGGCAGAGCTTCCAGCAGCAGGCGGTGGTAGCCGCCCCCGACGGCGCATCGGTCATTCGCGCGGGCCGGCGCGCGTACGTCGGCGGGAAGGATTTCGTCGCCGCCTACCGCCTGCCATTACGCGACGGGCAGCACGAGGCGTGGTACGCGGCAGTGGACGGGACGGTCGCCGAAATGGCCGCCGGGGCTGACCGCCTTTTCGCGGTGACCCGCGAAGGCCGGATCTACTGCTTCGGCGGCGGGTCGGCCGCCGATTCGCTTCCCGGATCCGTCGTCCGCGTTCCCGGGAACGAAGCACCCGTCCCCTTGAGTGATTATGCAAAAACGGCCGTGTCAAGAATCGACAAAAACCGCGACCTCGATGGCTACTGCGTTGCCATCGGTGCAGCCAGCGAAGCCCTCGCGCGGGCGATTGCCAAGGATGGCAATCATCATGTCGTGATCGTGGAGCCGGATGTCCAGAGCGTCGAACAATTACGACGCAGGCTCCAACACGACGGCATGTATGGCGACCGCATCGCGGTCATCGCCGGCGATCTGAGTGAGAAGTCGCTGCCGCCTTACTTCGCGGGCGTAGTCGTCGCGGAAGACCCCTCGCCGCTCCGGGCGAACCCCGCGTGGGCTGATTCCGTGTTCCGACTGCTGCATCCATATCATGGCCGCGCATACTTCCCGCGCGAGCGGCTGGGGGACGCCGGGACGGACGAACTGCTGGCGCGGAGCGCAGGGCATTTCGCCGTGGAAACATCTGCGGACCTCGTGCGCCTCGCCCGAGTGGGTGGGCTTCCCGGGGCGGGCAACTGGACGCACGAGCACGCGGATGCCGGCAATTCACGCGTGTCGCACGATTCGCTGGTGAAGGCGCCGCTGGGCGTGCTGTGGTTCGGCGGATCGAGCAACGACGGCATCCTTCCCCGCCACGGCCACGGCCCTCAGCCGCAAGTCATCGACGGGCGCGTGATCGTCGAGGGCGTGGACATGCTCCGCGCGCTCGACATCTACAGCGGTCGGGTGCTATGGGAGTCATCGCTCCCGGGCGTCGGCTCATACTACAACATCACGACGCACCAGCCCGGCGCGAACGGCACGGGAACAAACTATGTATCCACTTCAGACGGAATTTATGTTGCGGTCGGCCGGACCTGCACCCGCCTCGACCCCGCGACCGGCAGGGCGGTTAGTGCATTCCCCCTCCCCGCGGAATTGATCGACGGGCCGGAGACGATGTGGGGATATCTCAACGTCTGGGGCAACTATCTTGTAGGCGGGTCGGCGGCCCCCAGCAAGTCGCCGCCGCCGCGTGTTCCCCTGATCTCCGACGACCTGGGCGAGGACACGCACCCCAACTCCGCGCCGCGGTCGATCGCCACGAGCCCGCGCGCCTTCAGCAGCCGGGCGCTGTTCGTGATGGACCGCCATTCGGGCCGGCTGCTTTGGACGGTGCGGGCGAAGAGCGAATTCCGCCACAACGCCGTCTGCATCGGCAACGGCCGCCTCTATGCAATCGACCGCCCGCCCGGAAAAGTTGCTCTGCCCGCGACCGCGCCTTCCGACCCGGGCACGCAACCCGCGGACGTGGCGAACAAGCCCGCGGTGCCGAAGAGCGACGCGACCCGCGCAGGCAGCCTGCTGGCGTTCGCCCTGGAATCCGGCCGCGAAGTGTGGCGCGATTCGGATGCGGTGTTCGGCACGTGGCTCAGCTACTCCGCGGCCCACGACGTGTTGGTGGAGTCCGGCCGCTCGAATCGCGACTCGCTGGGGGACGAGGCCCGCGGCATGCGCGCCTACGCCGGCGCGGACGGCAAGGTCCTCTGGTTCGACCCGACCGCCTTCGGCCCCGCAATGATCCGCGACAACGAGGTGTTGAAAGACCGCAGCGCCGCCGACCTGCTTACCGGCAGGCCCGTGACCCAGCTCGATGCGCTGACCGGCATCGAGCGCGAATGGACGTGGATGCGGATGTACGGCTGCAACACGCCCGCGGTCGCAGAAAACATCATGACCTTCCGCTCCGGCGCCGCCGGCTTCTACGACCTCGCCCGCTCGGGCGGCACGGGAAACTTCGGCGGCTTCCGCTCGAGCTGCACCAACAATCTCATCGTGGCCGGCGGCCTGCTCGTCGCCCCCGACTACACCCGCACCTGCACCTGCAGCTACCAAATCCAAACCTCGCTCGCCCTCGTCCCCGACCCCGAGGCGGAGATGTGGACCTTCCTGGGCGCGGGCGCGGAAGTGAAGGGCCGCATCAAACGCCTGGGCGTGAACCTGGGCGCCGCCGGCGACCGCGTCTCCGACGACGGCACCCTCTGGCTCGAATCCCCCAGCACCGGCGGCCAGTCCCCCAAAATCGAAGTGACCGTCACGGGAGATAAAGTCGAATACTTCCGCCGACACGCGTCCGTCATCACCGGCGAAATGCCATGGGTCACGTCGTCAGGCGTCCGCGGCGCTCGCACGGTGACGGTTTCCCTCAACGACCCCGGCGAAGCCCAGCCCTATACCGTCCGCCTCTATTTTGCCCAGCCCCCGGAGTCCGCAACCAGTGCTTCCCCGATGGACGTGCGACTACAAGCTCAGTCCGTTGAACAAAGGCTAGACGTGCTGAAAGAGGCAGGCGGCATCGACCGTTCCCTCGTCCGCGAATACCACCACATCTTCTGCGGCCCCGACCTCACAGTGGAGCTAACCCCCACGACCCCGCAAGGCGTTTCGCTCCTCTGCGGCGTCGAGCTGATAGCCGAGGACGGAAGTGAAAAAAAGTGAGAAGAGGTGACGCGGTCGGAGGATCCGGGGCGGCGCTGCGCTTGCCCCGGCCTGAAGCAATCAGGCCCTTTGCCCGGAAGGCGTCATATGCCCTTTGAAAGCGCCCACCGCCCGGCGGGGGCACGCCGCGCGCGATGCCGCTCGAACCCGCAGCGCGTTCCATGGAAAGAGTGCTCCTGCAACTTCAC
>JAQGHP010000562.1 GCA_028288775.1 Phycisphaerales bacterium
ACGACTGCGGCGCGCCGTGCGTATACGGCTCGAGCAGCTCAACTAGCGTCGGCCCGTTGTTCAGCGGCGGCTGCTGCGAAGGGAGCGTGTTGACCAGCGGCAAAATCTGGTGCGATTCCTGGATGTACATCTGGAAGCGCAATCCGATGTCGCGCAGCGATGCTCGGCACGAGGCGTTCTGGGCGCTGCGCCGAACGCGGGCGAGTGCGGGTAGCAAAATCGAGATCAGCAACGCGATGATGCCGATGCTGACGAGCAATTCGACGAGCGTAAAACCTTTGTGTCCGGTGCGGTTGCGGCCCATAATGCGTCTCCGGGGGCTAAAGTACCCCCGGCGGGCCGGGTTATTCCGCGGGAATCGCCATTGCCCCCAGGCGGCCCGGGCGGGGGAATAAGCGCGGGGGCAGGCGGTACTAAGGCTTCGGCGCCAGGTGCGCCGTCGCGGAAAATTGATGGAGGGCGGTTTTGCAGGCCGCAGACCCCGAGCTTGTCGAAAGGATAAAGAACGGCGACAAGGCGGCGTTTTCGGAGCTGGCCGGCCGGTATGCCGGTCCGTTGTTCGGCCTCGCCTACGCGCTGGTCAGCAACGCCGCCGACGCCGAGGACGTGGTGCAGGAGGCGATGCTCGCCGCCCTGAAAAAGATCCAGACATTCGAAGGGCGCTCGTCGGTGGGGACCTGGCTGCGGAGCATCGTGGTGTTCCAGGCTTCCAAGACGCGCCGCTCGCGCCGCGTGCGAACGGCCCTTCCCCTGCACGACCACGAGGACCTCGCCTCGTCGGCGGGCTCGAGGACGGGTGCCGGCTCGGGGGCGCAGGCAGTGGATAGCCGCGTAGACGCGATGGCCATGCTCGACACGCTCTCACCCGAGCACCGCGCGATCGTCGTGCTCCGCGAGTTGCAGCAGATGTCGTATGAGGAAATTTCCAAGACGATGGGCGTCCCCCTGGGCACGGTCGAATCGCGGCTCTACCGGGCAAGACAGGAACTGCGGCAACGGTTCAGCGGGTACGGCTCATGAGCGGCTTGTTCTTTTGTGGTGCAGGCTTTCAGCCTGCCAGGTAAAGCAGGCTGAAAGCCTGCACCACAAGTTGGTCGGCCGGCCAAAAGCTAGTGAAGTGGAGTGTGCCTTATGGCAGCTTGTGAATTGAGTCTTCGCGTACACGCGTATCACGACGGCGAGCTTCCCGAGGCGCAGCGCCGCGAGGTGGAAGAACACTTGTCGGCCTGCCCGGCGTGCGCCGCCGAGCTCGAGCAGTTGCGCGGGCTTTCGCAGGCGCTGAGCACCGCCGTGATCCCGCGCGTCTCGCCATCGTTCGTGCAGCACATCCAATCGCTGGCCGAGCCGCTGGAGCAGGTGCTGCTCTTCCGCTTCGGCCGGAGGATGACCGCCGCGGCCGCGGCGATGGTGCTGCTGGCGACGGGGTATTGGGTGATGAATCAGAAGCCGCCGGTCGCGACGCCGGTGTCTTCCGTGAGCATCGCGGCGTGGGAACAGCAGGTGATTTATCCCGATCCGCGCGACGCGGTGGCCAGCAGCGACAGCGCGTTCGATGATTTCCTGCGGCAGGATTTGTCCGGAGGCCGTCCATGATCCGCCTGAAGCTGGTAATGCTGCTGGGCTTCGCCCTGATGTTCGTGGCGGGCCTTGAGGTCGGGCGGACGAGAAAAATCGTCCCCGGCGTTAAGCCCAGCGACCCGCAGCCCGCGGCCTCCCTCATCGGCCGCGAGTTGAACCTCACTGCCGACCAGCGCGAGCAGATGAAAAAGATCTGGGAGCCCGTCGGCCACCACCCCGAGCCCACCGAGTTCAAGGAAGCCGACCGCCAGCGCGACGAATCGATCCGCGCTCTGATGAGCGAAGACCAGCGCTCCCGGTACGAACAAATCCTCCACGACCACGACGCGAAGATCGCGGCCCTCCGCGCCGAGCACGATGAAGCGATGCGCGATGCGCAGCAAAAATCCCGCGCCATCCTCACCGAAGCGCAGCAAAAGACTTTTGACGCGATGCTGAAGGAGCACGGCCACCGCCACGGCCCGCCGGGAATGCCGGGAATGCATCACGACCGCGGCAACAAACGCCCCGGGCCCGAGACCACTGCCAGTTCCGCCCACCCGTAATGCGGATTTCACGGTGCGGATATTCACCGCAGAGACGCAAAGAGCGCCGAGAAGACCGGCAAAAGCTACACGACTAGGACAAGTACGAATGGCGGGCAGCGGGTCGGTTTGGAAAGAAGGGTGCCACAGGTCGCGGTACTCCGAGACCTGTGTTTCTCAACTCGCCCGACAGCACAGGTCTGCGAGTACGCCGACCCGTAGCACCCAGCGGACATTCTGAACTAACGCACGACTTAAATCCCGTTCACGCGGTGCGCTCAATCCGCGTCAGGCGGACGATCCGTTCCAGCTTGAACGTGCGACGGTCATTGCGCAAATGGCAGTGGGCGATGAGCAGCAACTCGCCGCCCGCTCGGCGCAGATGAAGCGGCTCGATCAGCCGTTGCGTGCGATTCTCCCGCGCGTCCAGATACTCCATCATCACCGGCAACTTCTGCTCCAGCGCCTCTTCCAGTTCCAGTGGCAACGGGTTTTCGCGCGGGGTGACGGGCAGCAGGCCCATCGGGCCGCCCTGCTCGCGATAGGCGTCGCACAGGCATAGATCCCACCCGCCGATGGGCTCCATCAATCTTTCGAACACGGCCGCGGTAGTTTGCGCATCCGCCAGCGCGCGGTGGGCGGTCACCGGCAGCACGCCCAGCCGGGCCGCGAGAAGCTGCAGGGCGTTGCCCCCCCGCCCGAAGCGTCGGCGGGCGATCCGCACCGTATCCATCACCGGCGCATTGCCCAGCGCCTCGACGATGTCGAGCCCGCTGCGGCGGAATTCCTTGTTGAGGAACGAGAGGTCGAAGCGGACATTGTGCCCGAGCACCGCCGCCCCTTGCAGAAGCTGCATCGCCGCGGGGAGCTGGGCGGCGAAGGTCGGCTGGCCGTCCACCATTGATTGCGAGATCCCCGTAAGGATGGTGATTCCCGCCCCGATCCGTCGTTGGGGGTCGATGAGCTGCTGGTATTCGCCAACGACGCGGCCGCCCTCGACGCGCACGATGCCCAATTCGATAACGCGGTCGCCGAAGTCCGCGGAGGCCCCGGTCGTCTCCACGTCGAGAAACGCCAGCGGAACGTCGCGAAGAGGTTGCAGGAGAGAAAAGCCCATTGCTCAACAAGTGCAGAGTGCAGAACGCAGAGTTCGGTCCGAATTACATTTTGCGTGCTGTAGGCGTTGCCAGATGAATTGTACGCCGGCAAGGGAGATGGGGGTCGAGGGGCGGGAAGTGGGTTAATTTTAGAAGGTCCGCTGTGGCACCCGTCTTTTCAAACTAACTCGCTACTGACGACGAGGCGGCGTGGGCAAATAGCGCTTACCGGTCAAACAATCCGCCCAGCACCTGCTCGGCGAGCTTTCGTGCGGCGGGGCTCTGAAACAGGACCTGCGGGTCTTTCAGGATCTGGCGCAGGGGGAGTGTGCCGGTGAAATGGACGGGGGCGCTGAGGGTAGCGGTCCCGAGATACTTGGGGCTGCCGAAGTCGAGGGAGCCGTCGAAGTCGTAGGGAACATTGCCGCCGCTCTGGCGAATGGCCTGCCCGGCGTTCAGGAGGCTCTCGAAAGTCAGCGTGACGGGCAGGCGAACGGGGAGCGCGCCGTTCGCGGGCACGGAGCCTTCGGGGGTGGCCTTGTCGTCGATCACGGTGACGCCGCCCAGCGCGAGCTTATATTGAGCGCGGGTGACGGGGATGGCGAAGCCGTTGGGGTTGCTGACGTTCAGGTCGAAGTTGACGACGACCCCCGCCGGGCTCGCATGATCGATGGCGGCGGATTGCAGGGTGACCGTCGGCTTCTGTACCAGCGCGGAACAGCCTCCCACAAACCACCCTGCCAGGACCAGAAATATTCCGGGCAATACCTTGCGCATGGGAAGCCCTTTTTAGACTTCGGTTCCGATGATTGACGCCTCGAAGACCTGGCTGCCGTTGACCATTCCATGCACGACGCAGCAGATGCGGTGATGGCGTTCCCAGGTCTTCAGGCCGACGAGATACATCCGGCAGCCGGGCTTTACGGCCTGGCGGAAACGGATGTCTTCCGCGCCGCCGAATCCGATGAATCCCTTCCATCCAACGAATCGGCGGGTGTAGAAGCTGGCCAACTGCGCCCCCGCTTCGATCATCAGCACGCCCGGCAGAAGCGGGCGGCCGGGGATATGGCCGGGGACCCAAAATTCATCCTCACGCACGTCCTTGTAGCCGATGATCTGCCCCTTTTCGGGGGCGGCGTGGACGATGCCGTTGAGATGCTCCATGTCGCCGCGTTGGGGATTGGATTCGCGGATGGCCTCCTGATCGTACAGGACATGGCTCAGGTCGATTGCGGAGATGTCGTAGGGGAGTTGCGGCGGCATTATTTCGGTGGGAAAGGGTTCGCCGACGGGGGAAATGGTACAGGAACACGCCCGGTAACACGGGAGAGTCCCATGTC
>JAQGHP010000576.1 GCA_028288775.1 Phycisphaerales bacterium
CCCGGAATGTCTCACTTTGTCACATCCGAATGCACCATTTCGATTTTCGGCACCGCCCGCCCCCCGGCGCCCGCCACGCACCACCCTTTCCTCCGGGCTCGGCCCTGCCGAACATGCCGCTAGGAACCTTACATCATCCTAACTCATCCGCCGGTTGCGTGCAAGTGCTTTTTTATTTATTTTGCGGCGAAGCCGGCAAATGCCCGGACGAATCCGGCCGGAGCATCCGGGGCGGCGCTGCGCTGGCCCCGGCGTGAAGTTGCAAACCGGGAGAAAAAAACGGGTCAAGTGCGATAAGATTTCCCGACCGCCTTCCCTTGCCCCTTGCGGTCCGGCCGGTCGCGCCGGATTGCAACCGAGTTACCGATCCGCAGCGCGTCCAAAGCGTCCGCGCGGATAGTCGCACTTGACCCGTTTTCGTGCTCCCGAGAGCAGCCGCTCGCGCCGGACGATATTTTCGTCTCGGCAGAGTTGATCGAGATGAGCCCCGAGGGGAAGATCGGCGATGGGGTCGGGTTTGAGCCGCGCCAGTGCGTGAGAAACTTGCGCCATCCGTGGCCTCCTTGCTGATGGTTGACTAAGCACCACCATTATGACAGGAGGCCGCGGTGTTTCAAAATATTGCGATAAAGCGCGCGGCAGCGCGGGCTTATGTGTTAACTGAATGGCATTCGGGACGACTCTGAATTCAAGTGAACAATTCAGAGCCGTCCCGCTTTTCTGCCCCGACTATGGAAAAAGAAGGTCGCACGCGAGGCGACGCCGCCCCGCCCCTGGCAATAATTAAGAAGGCCCCCTTTGCATTTCTTTCCGAGCACCCATCCTTCAGCCGGGCGCGAGAACTTTCTTCTTTTGGATGGGAGTCTTCGTTGTGCTCATTGTCTACTCCCGCAAGATCTCGCAGGTCGTTCATTTGATCGCGTTGCCCGCCGCAGGCTCGGTGGTTGGCAGCGCATTTATGGCGGCATCGAGTTGGCCTATCAAGTCTTCACGATCCCCTTTTTCGGCTGGGATGTTTAAGTCGATCAGGAGTCGGTCTGACATCTTTCCGTTCATTGTCGGCACCACTATCGCACGTCCATCAAGCATGATCGCAATTCTACGGCCGTTGTTTGCCGCGCTCGCCTGCGCCATCCGTCGCGCGCCGTCGGGGGTAAGCGTCAGACTGAAACCCATGTGATTACGATCACTGCCGGCGAGAGCGCCCGAGACTTCTGATATCCCAGTTTCGTCAAGCACTATTTCCCGGGACACAAAAATGACGGTCCGCCCGGACCCATCGGTCGGGTCCACAATCCGCATTAACGCGGGATCGGCGGCTTTCGGCTCCGGCATGACGAGTTGAAATGTAAGCCGCGGCGAAGGTTTGTCGGCGGGCCGAGTGGCGGCCACTCCCGTCTCCGGTGGATACAAAGAGACGCTTTTCAACGGGTTGCGCGGGTCCCTGCCGGAATCTCGCACATAGGTGAGGTGGAGCCTGAGGCGCGGGTAGTCCGCCTCGTAGGGAAAACTTGCCCCGGAGTGTGAAGTCGCCGGACGGCCGAGCTTCCTCTCCACATCGATCCGGGCGTCGTTGAAGGAAAGCCCCGATGGCAATGCGCCGGGATACTTCTCAGTCCCATTGGAATCAGCGACAGTGAAATTCGCGCCCTGAAGAGCGCCGTCGGCGGCACGGAACGTGAGCGTGGTTCCCGATTCGTAACTGGCGACGAAAATCCAGCGCATCAGGCCCATGAGACGAGGCGTGGCCGGGAGTGCGGCGATCAGCGCCTTGCCCTCTTCTGAACCGATGGGCTTGCCCATGGCTGCTTGAACTGCCGCCGCATCGACAAAGGCATTCGGGGCCGCCGGCGGTTGAGGCCTTGCCGACGGGCGCGTCGTAGGCAAAGAGTGAATCGGAGCGATCTTGGTCAGCGTATTTGCGAGCCGCTGATTGAGGTCCTGAAGCGCGCTGGCGCCAGAGTCGAAGCCACCCGCATTAAGCTTCGCCCGCGCCTCGTCAAAGTCGCGTGCGGCGGACGTATAAAAATCCAGAAATCCGTTCGTCTTGTGGTGCTCGATCAGTAGGTGCGTCACTTTCCAGTTTCCCGCGATGCGCTGCAGATCGAGCCCGGTGTCCAGATTTTGCCCGGCAGCAACGCAAGCCGAATCGCCATTGAGCATTAAGGGCATCTCCGACTGCACCTTCGCCCGGCTGCGAAAAAAAGCCGCACCGGGCACTTTGTTCGCCGTCTCTTCACCGAATCGATCCGCCAGCGCCTTCCGGAGCTTTTCCGAGGCCGCGGCATAACGGAACTGCGCCTCGAGCAATTGTTCCTGTTCAGCGGGGCCGGCGAACAATGCCTTGGCGCCAGCGACGTCGCAGTCGGCGACCTTGCCGAGAAAGTCCGCTGCAGCCGCTCTGACGTCAGTGCCCTCGGCATCGGTCGGCAAAACAATGCGCGGTCCCGCTTGCGCCTCGAAACATAAAATGCCGGCCAAAAACAACGCGAGCATGGGTGTGAGCTTTTTCATTATTTAACAGCGTCAGCCGCTGGTGAAACGGTAGTGTCCTAATTTGAATATCCCGGCGCCGATCAGCGGACAGCTGGAAAATGCAAAGGGGACATTCCTCAATACGCCGCTCGATCAGGAAAATGCAAAGGGGACATTCCTCAATACGCCGCTCGATCAATCGGAACTGTTTACCGTCCGCCGTTTGACTAGTAGTCCATCACCCGCTTTTGGGTCGCGTGGTATTCGGCGATGCGCTGGTCCTTTTCGTTCGGCCGCAGTTGGCGGACGTGCGGTTCGTACTGAAGGACCTCGACCGTCGCCTCCGGCATGTGGAGCGTGCCGGGCATCCGGCGGCGCTGTTCGCGCCCTTGCGTCACAAACACAAACTAGCGACCGCCGGGAAAAAGAGCACTCATTTGCCATCGGAGTGGGGCTGCGGATGCGCCTCATGCAGAAGCGCGGCCAGTTCTTCCTTCGTAGGCGTGGTCGACGGCACGCCGGTTTCCGGGACTTCCAGCTTGGAAATCCATGCCACGCCGTTCAGGAGGGTCGTGCGGAAACTGTCGTTGGCCAGGTTGTTGTAAACGTGGAAACCGGTGAAGCCGAACCCGCGGCCGCCGTCCTTGCGGTCGTAGGCCCAGGCCATCACCTGCGGCTCCTTGTTCTGAACGGACTTGAGCACATCGGCGTTGCCGCCGCGGTCGGTCGGCGGGTCGCCCTCCTTGTAATGCACGGACTCCAGCGGGGCGACGGCCGAGAGGATCGGCGTGACGCCGGCCATCCCGTCGACAAAGCGCATGTGGTAGTACCATTCATCCACGATGGCGAACGGCTTGACGCCGTTGGTGATGGGATGCTTGCCGACGGTCATCTCCGGCTTCCAGAACGGATTGACGGACCAGAAGGTTTCGCAATGTCCGCCGATCCAGGCGTCGTAGTTTGCGCCCTGCCTGCCTTTGTCCACCTCGGTCCCCCAGTGAACGGCCATGTACCCCGCCCCCTTGTCGCAGGCGGCCTTGATGAGCGGATCGTCCGCGGCTCTTCCGCCGCCGTTGATCATGACGACGATGCCGTCGACGTCGGGGGCGATTTTCGGCCACTTGTCATCGGTATAGACGACGGCCCAGGCGTTGGGATAGACGGCGTTGATCCGCCGGGCGAGGTACAGGCTGCCGGCGTAAAACTCATGGTTCCCGATGCCGCCGTGCAATTCGTGGCTGCCGATGAAGGCGATGCGTTTCGTTCCGGCGGGGGCATTTTTCTGCCCGTCATGATCGAAGACATCCCTGTCGGCGGCGAAGGAAACCGTCGCCGCCGCACAAATCGCGCCGACAATGACGCTGACGAATACTCGATTCATTCTGACCTCCCAACAAGTTCACAACGACGGAGCAAAACGTGGTTCAGATCGCAGCGCGTATCCTACCATCGCCCCGGCCAATTCTCCTCGCTAGTTGACACCTGCACCCCATGGATTACGAACGCCCGCTTCGGCTTTCCCCGCGTCATGTTAATTTCGATGGCGTTATGTTTATTCCAACCCGTCACGTTTGTTTCGACTCATTCTCACTTGGGCCCATGCGTCAGTGAGACTCCGCATTCCGGGCATTGGTCGGGTGTGCCATGCAGGTTGTGACCGCATCGGAAGCAGAGATTCAGTCGACGATGGCGCGTCGCGTGGAACGCCTCTTTTTGGAACTCCAACAATGCAGCCAGTGCTGCCTGAGCCGCCTTGTAAGCCGGGTCCTGCGATTCCCAGCCCAGACTATCCATCCACGCGCATATGCCTTCCATTCTGCTCAGAATATTGCCGGCAATTCCGCGAAGGTAGTGAGCTTGTACGGCATCGAGGTCTTTGCTGGTCATTCAATCCCCGCCATCTTTTCCCGCGGATTCACTGCTTCTCGCCCTTCGCGTCTGCCGGGATTTCCCAAAGCCGCCCCAGCAATTCGCACATCTTTGGGTCGTGCTTGCGCAATTCCTCGCGGGTGAACGGGAAGAAATCGTTGCGGCCGAAGTAGGCCTCGGTGGACTCGGCGAAATACTCCTTCTCGTTGGTCATGGCGTAGGCGCGCTCGATGGTGTTGGGACGCTTGGGGTCGCCGAAGGTGCGCTCGACGGCGTCGTAGCTCTTGCTTTCCACGGCCCGCTCATACGCGGCGACAATCTCCGGCTGATCGAAGCCGAGCACCTGATCGTGGTAGGCGTGGGCCAGCTCGTGCAATACGAAGCAGGGCATCCGCCGGGTCTCGGCCTCGAAAATTTTGACGTTGGTAAATTCCACGCCTCTCGCCATCGCGGGGTTCCGGCCCGTCCGGCGGAGCCATCCCTCATCGGGGTGATACTCGGCCCGGGGCGGCACGCCGCGGTACTCGGGCGACACCCACAATTGCACCTCGCGCAACTTCGCCACCGGCCCCGCCGGGACGTCCCGCACGATCGCGCCCAGATGCTGCTCGATCATTTTCAGCGCCTTCTCCGTCGCGTCCTTTTCATGATCCAGAAGCACGTCGCTCACGTGTATCGTCCAGCCTTCGATCCGGCGGGTCTGGTAGGTGAACTTGCCGGGCTCTTTACCCTCCTGCTTCGCCGGCGAATTCGAGACTGCTTCTTCCGCGTGTGCCGGGAGGGGGACGGCGGCAAGCGCGAGGCACGCGAGAATGATTCGATGGGCAAGGCCATTCAACATGGTTGCTATTCCTTTCATCGTCCGCGGTATCATACTGTAAATGCCTGGTCGCGTTTTCACCTTTATTAGCGCGCTGTCGTTGCTGCTTTGCATCGCGACGGCGGTGCTGTGGGTGCGAAGCTATCGCGGCTGCGACGACATCGGCGTCGAGTGGTGCGGGAAAAATAATGGGCGGTCGGTGGAGCTTTACACCGTCGGCGGACGCATCGGCGTGGGATTCGCGCACGGCATCGATCTGCGGCCCGACATGGCCGGCGACCCGTACGCTTCGAAAGGGTGGAACTTCTTTGCCCAAAGGCAGGACCATCCGCCGTTCTATCCGCACGGCCATCAGAATTGGGGCCCTTTCGCCTTCGTGTACGACGGCGGCGACGACACGCCGGGTCAGCGCTTTCAGGACATTATCCGCATCGTGCAAGTCCCCGCGTGGTCGGTGGCAATGCTGTGGGCATTGCCGTCGGTGGTGTGGATCGGCCGGTGGAACCGCGCACGCCGCCGGGGTAGGCGTGGCTTCTGCCGAGCGTGCGGCTACAACCTAACCGGAAACGTCACCGGGATATGTCCCGAATGTGGGACGAAGGTGCGGGAATAATAGGGTGGGATAGTTCTAATTGCCCCGTTTTTCGACGCCGTTATGGTTACGCCCGGAGTCTGTCGTTGTCGGCATGTAGCGCCAGCGATAAGCAATCCTGGCACTTTTTGGAGAGTTGAACATGAGTCAGTTTACTCCGCCTCCGCCGTCCCAGTACCCGGGTGGTTATGGAAACACCGGCGGCGCGCAGCGCGGCAATGGCCCGGCCATCGCGAGCCTCGTGTTGGGCATTCTTGGTTGCGTGCCGTTCATCACGGGCCTGCTCGCGGTCTTGTTCGGAATCATCGGCCTTCGCAAGACGCGCGACCCGTACGTTGGGGGCAAAGGACTCGCCATCGCGGGGCTGATCCTGGGCATCCTCAGCCTGCTGGGTTGGGCGGGGACGAGCGCGTTATTCGGGTATGGATACCTCCAATCCAAGCCGGCCGGGGTCGTTGCCAAGCAGTTCGTGCAGGACGTCAGCAGTGGCAATATCAACGCGGCGGCGGCCAACTCAGCAGGCATCTCCGCCGCCCAACTTCAGGCCGACAACCAGCAACTGGCCGCATATGGGGCCTTGCAATCGGTCAGCTTCATTTCATTCAACGTGACCTCAATCAACGGCCAGACCGTCATGCACCTCGGCGGAATCGCCACGTTCGCCAACGGCTCGAAGGCGTGCAATGTCGATCTCGTCAAAACGGGCGATACGTACAAAGTCACGGCGTTCAAGGTGCAGTAATCCAAGGTCCGCCGTCGTCGCTCGGACCGCGCTCCGCGTTCACGTCCCCAAGAGCGTGCCCAGCAGCCCATCGGCTTCGCCGTTGGGGCCGGCGGTGAAGAGGAGTTCTTTTTTGGCGGTCTTCACACCGGGCTGCAAGCTCCAGAGGCGGTCGATGGTGAGGGTTGCGCCGCCGGCCACGGTGAGCTGGCCCAGGAACTTGTTGGCCTTGCTGAAGACGTTCACGTGGCCATCGCCGAAGTTGCCGACGAGGATGTCGCCGCTGAATTTGCGGAAGGAGCTGGGGGCGGTCGTGACGCCCCACGGGGAGTTGAGCGTTCCGTTCGAGGCCACGCGCTTGAGCAACTTGCCGCTGCGGTTGAAGGTATCCACGAACCCGTTGCCGACTCCGGCCACATCGTTTTGCTTGGTCGCATCCTGCAATGCGTAGGTGACGTAAAGTTTGCTCCCGATGGCCTGGATTCCGAAGGGGGCGAACCCCGCCGGGATTTGCGGGTCGGTGAACGCGCCGCTGGTGAGCGTGACCTGGGCGAAGCTGCTGTCGAATGTCTCGACGCGGGCGCCGTGGAAGTCGGTCGCGAAGATGCGCGCGGACTTGCCCGAGCCTATCTGCGCGAGGCCCTTGAAGATGTCGCCGGTGGAGGAATGATCGACCGCGAGCACCGCGTGCGTGGCGTCCACGGCGGGGTTCCAGCCGGAGATGGTTCCGTCTTCCGTGGCGAAGATGAAACTGCTCGGGCCGGTTGTTCCATTTGCGGACACGTTGAAGCCCGTGCCTTTGTGCTGAACGGTGCCGGTGGGCGTGGAGGTAAGGCCGCCGGCGGGCGGGGGGATCGTAACTACCAACGGGGCGGAGCCCGACGACGCTACGGCAGCGCCGGTTT